>JBKCDO010000103.1:0-27736 GCA_046304755.1 Flavobacteriales bacterium | reverse complement strand
GCGCCATAAAGTCAGTGTTTATCGGTTGGCATATCCATTGAAAACGCGCCCGTCGCAACTGGGGTTGTAATTTCCCCGTAAGTCAAATTATTATGAAGGAATGGAAACACTACATGGCCGACCAAGAAGTGGAAGATCATGAATATAAACCGCTCATCACTCCCGAAGATGAAGAGCAAATGGATAACGAGCATACTCCGGAAGTACTGCCTTTATTACCCTTGCGCAACACCGTCCTTTTTCCGGGCGTTGTTATTCCGATCACAGTTGGTCGCGATAAAAGTATCCGACTCGTGCAGGAAGCCAACAAAGGCAACAAAGTGATTGGTGTGGTCGCACAAACCAATCCTGATATCGAAGAACCCACCTTTGAAGACTTGCATCGCATCGGCACACAAGCTACCATCATGCGTATGCTGAAAATGCCCGATGGAAGTACCACAGTAATTCTGCAAGGCAAGAAGCGTTTCGAAATCACCGGACTGGTTTCTACCGACCCGTATTTCTCAGCACAGGTGCGCGTCTATCCTGAAAAAAATCGCAACACCGAAAGCAAACAACAACAAGCCTTGTTTGAATCGCTGAAAGATTTATCACTCAAGATTATTCAACTCTCACCGGATATTCCCAATGAGGCTTCCATGGCCATCAAGAACATCAGTGGTTTGAGTTTTCTGACCAACTTCATTTCATCCAACATGAAGGTCGCCACTCCCGAAAAGCAAATGCTGCTGGAGATTGCCGACCTTGAAGCGCGTTCATCCAAGGTGCTCGAGCTGCTCAACAAAGAACTGCAAATGCTGGAGATGAAAAATGAAATTCAGAAGAAAGTTCATACCGATATCAGCAAGCAGCAGCGTGAGTATTTTCTGCAACAGCAGATGAAGCAGATTCAGGACGAGCTCGGTGCGAATCCGATGAAGGAGGAAATTGAAGAGAAGAAACGCAGGGCCAAGGACAAACAATGGCCCGAGTATGTTGCGAAAGCGTTTGCGAAAGAAATCGGAAAGCTCGAGCGCATGAATCCGCAAGCGGGTGAATACAGTGTTCAGGCGAATTACGTGGACACTTTACTAGACCTGCCCTGGGACACCTTCAGCGATGACAATTTCGATTTGAAACACGCCAAGGAAGTGTTGGATCGCGACCACTTCGGATTGGAAAAAGTGAAGGAGCGCATCATTGAGCACCTCGCTGTTTTAAAAATAAAAGGCGATATGAAAGCGCCCATTCTCTGCCTGTATGGTCCGCCGGGCGTGGGAAAAACATCGCTCGGAAAATCCATTGCAGAGGCACTTGGTCGCAAGTATGTGCGCATGGCACTCGGCGGACTGCATGATGAAGCAGAAATCCGCGGACACCGTAAAACGTATATCGGTGCTATGCCGGGGCGCATCCTGCAGTCGCTGAAAAAATCAGGCACTTCGAACCCGCTGTTTGTATTGGATGAAATCGACAAAGTTGGACAAGGTGTTCATGGCGATCCTTCCAGTGCATTGCTGGAAGTGCTGGATCCGGAACAAAATCATGCGTTTTACGACAACTACGTTGAATTGGATTATGACCTTTCCAAGGTGATGTTCATTGCGACCAGTAATTCGCTTAGCACGATTCAACCGGCACTGCGCGACCGTCTGGAGATTATCGAAGTAACAGGATATACCGTTGAAGAAAAACTGGAAATTGCCAAGCGCCATTTAGTTCCTAAGCAACTGCGCGAAAACGGAATTACGCAAAGCCACATCCGTTTTAGTGATGCCGTGATTACAAAACTCATTGAAGAATACACCAACGAAAGCGGTGTACGTTCGCTCGAAAAACGCATCGGTAAATTGGTGCGCAACCGTGCGAAGCAAATCGCTATGGAGGAAAAATTCACTACCGATATTTCCGCTGAGGAAGTGCTGAAAGTACTAGGGCCATCGCATGAGAAAGATAAATATTCCGACAACGATACGCCCGGTGTTGTGACCGGCCTGGCGTGGACTCCAACAGGAGGTGACATTCTCTTTATTGAAACATCGCTCACGCGTGGGAAAGGAAAACTTACCCTCACCGGAAATTTGGGGGATGTGATGAAGGAAAGTGCCGTAATAGCGCTGGAATATCTGAAAGCGCATTCGGAATTACTGGAGCTCGATGATGAAATCTTCGAGACTAAAAACGTACACATACACGTGCCGCAAGGTGCTGTCCCCAAAGATGGCCCATCAGCCGGCATTACCATACTTACGGCTCTGGCATCAGGATTCACCGGCCGACGCGTGAAGAAGTATTTGGCCATGACCGGAGAAATCACGCTGCGCGGAAAAGTGTTGCCTGTAGGGGGTATCAAAGAAAAAATCCTGGCCGCCAAGCGTGCCGGCATCAAAGAGATTATTCTCTCTGAGCGCAACCGCAAAGACATTGACGAGATCAACGAACGTTATGTGAAGGGGCTGAAGTTTCATTTTGTAAATGAAATGTATGAGGTGCTGGAGAAAGCGCTGCTCAAACGATGACCTTTGCCGCACGATCAATTGCATGAACCAACAACTCCCGATATCGCTCATCATTTTCTGCTACAACGAAGCCGGAAATATTGGGCGCGTCGTGGACTTGTGCATGCGCATTCTTCCTGAAATATCCAACGACTATGAATTGATTGTGGTGGATGATGGCAGTAGTGATGGCACATCAGACGAAGTCATGGCCAAGGCCGGAAATTTCCCTTCGCTGCGTCTCATTCGCCATGAAGTGAATAGGGGTATTGGCAATGCGTTGCGGTCAGGATATAATGCGGCGACCAAGGAATTCGTTTGCGCTATTCCGGGCGACAATCAGTTCGAACTGGATTTATTGAGAGAAATCAAGCCCTTTGATGATGCCACATTCTACTCGTTCTATCGCATCAATACCGTTGGCTACAACCGGTACAGAAAAATTTTAAGCCGAGCGAATAGACTATTCAATCAACACATTCTGGGTATTTTTCTGCGCGATGTGAATTGGGTCAAAGTGTATCGTCGTTCTCAATTGCTGATGATTCAACCCAAACTCACCAGCTCGCTCATTGAAAGTGAAATCTGCGCAAAGCTCCACCGTCATAGTGTTCGGCCAATCGAAATGCCTACGACCTATTTGCGACGAGAATTTGGTCAACCTAAAGGCGGTGGCTGGAAAACCTTGCGATTAGCTATTCGTGATATGTCACGACTGGTTTGGGTCGTCTATGGCTACAAGTCAAGTAAACGCAAGTCCGCTTGAGGATTAGTCGCATTGCCTTAATTTCGGCACGTGCTGAACCTGTGTCAATCTTTTTCGATTCCCTCTCGCCTGCTCTACAGGTGGCTTGCCATCATTGCCCTGGCAAAGATTTTTTGGTTAGTCATCTTTATTGCTTTGAGAGGTAATCAGTGGTCAAGCGATACGGTAATCGATGGATTCGGTTTATTCCCACTTGAATCAAGAGGATATTATGTTCCGCTCGAGGATATTCTGAAGCAAGGCGAGTATTCTTCAGTTTGCCGAATGCCCGGCTTACTCCCTTTTTATCTTCCATTGCGTGGAGTCTTTTCACAGGTCGATGCACTTCATGCAATGGTCGTATTACAAGTTATTGCTGACATATTAGCCACATGGTCGCTGGGTGTATTGGGCGCGCGTATTTTTCAATCGATACGTGTGATGCACCTCACCTACTTTCTGGCGTGTATCAGCACATTTGCTGTGGTGCGCAACAATTATCTGTTATCCGACAGCCTTTGCATTTCACTTTTTGTGCTTTCCCTATACTGGATGAGCAATTACCTTATTTATCAACGCAAAGCCTATTTGGTCTTAGCCGGCACAGGACTCGCCATTGCCCTTTTTCTGCGTCCGGTTATGCTCGTTATGCCTTTCGGCGTTGCCGTCCTGCTGCTGATGCATAACGGTTTATCCAAGAAATTCATTCAGGGCACAGTACTACTTTTTTTGCCTACGCTTCTCGCTCTTGCCAGTTGGGCATTCTATAACCGATTACACCATGGCCGCAACATTGTTTTAATTGCCCCGCTTGGTGAATGTATGCCTCAGATGACTCCGGATTTCATCGCCATTCGGGAGTGGATTTTAGCCAGCGGCGGTGATTACCAGCCTTGGGCAGCCGGTGGAGAGTCATATTGGTTTTTTGATGGGGACCATTGGATACCGATGCCGTTTGAAGCGGATGATTTCACAGCAGGAGTTGATAGTTTAATGCTACTATCGCTCAAGCATGATTACCATTTATTGCATTCAGGCACGCTCACTGCGGACAATGAAGCTTTACTAGAAGCCTCTATCATTAATCGGGCGGGAATGTGCCGCCAATCCTACATTACAGCGCATCCTTGGCGTTTTTATGTGTTGAATAAAATCACATTCGCATGGATGATTCTCTTTCCTCATCGCATTGATGATTTACCGTTTCCTCCATTGGTTGACATGAATCTTGCACATAAAATCATCAAGGCCGGAAGTTTATTGTTGATTCCGTTACTCAGTGTGCTATCACTTATCGCTATCGTTGCATGGTTTATCAGACGCCAATGGAAGTATTTACTTTGGATGTGTCTACCCATGGGGCTTGTGCTTGTGCATAGTTATATTGGGTTTGTAGAACAGCGCTATCTAGCTACTTCTTATCCTCTTTTACTCATGTTGACCGCAGGGTTTCTTTGTAATATTGGCGGGCGTTCCGCAACACTAGATGAAGCTCCCTTTGAGTCGCTTGCATAATAACTGTGGAAAGGCTTTTATCGCTACATTCGCAGGGCCAAAACACACCCTATGAAAGTATTCGTAACGGGCGGGGCGGGCTTCATTGGTTCACACCTCACGGAGCGCCTCATCCAAGAAGGTCATGACGTTCATATTTTCGATAATCTGCATCGAAATGCCATCAAGTATTCCGATATCCTGGATCATCCAAAAGTACAATTCACCCAAGGAGACATTCTCGACAAAGAAGCCCTGAAGACTGCCATGACCGGTTGCGAAATGGTCTTTCATATGGCTGCGATCGCAGGAGTGAGCAACTACTACAACTTCCCGGCAAAGACCCTCAAGGTAAATCTCATTGGCACCTACAACGTGTTGGAATGCATGGTTGAACTCGGTATTAAGCGCATCTTCGATATGAGCACGAGTGAGACATTCGGTACCGATGCGGTGGAGGTGGATGAAGAATCCTACCAACGCATTGGTCCACCGCAAGACAAGCGTTGGTGCTATGCCGGCAGCAAGATTGGCGGCGAGCAATTAATTTTCCGTTACAGCGAAGAATACGGATGGACCAGCACAGTCATTCGTCCATTCAATATTTATGGACCTCGCCAAATCGGCGAAGGAGCCATTGCCAACTTCTGCAAGAATGTACTCGAGCATCAAGATCTCCGCATTGAAGGCAGTGGCATGGCTATTCGCTCCTGGTGTTATATCACCGACTTTATTGAAGCGCTGATGGTCATTTTCAACAATCCTCATGCAGGACCGGAATGTTTTAACGTAGGTAACCCATGGGCGATTGCTTCCACAGTAAGTCTGGGGGAAGAGGTATTGCGCGCATCCACCACGCTCGAAGGAAAGGCCTGTGTATCGCGGATCGATTTTGTGCCGATGGACTTCACCGAAATCCGCGTGCGTTATCCCAAAGTAAATAAACTGCGCGATTTGTATAACTGGCAGCCTAAGGTGAATCTGGCAGAGGGAGTTTACAATACGTTAAAATGGTACAAGGAAAATTATGAAAAAAATTAGCGTAGTCGGATTCGGAAAGATAGGACAAGCCATCGTAGCCAATATGCTACAGAATGGGATCGAAGTCGTTGCTGTTGACATCAATCCTGAATTAAAACAGGTATTCGAATCGGGTGCATATGCTAGCACAGAGCCGGGTCTTGCTGACACGCTAAGTAGTTTCTACAAGCAAGGATCACTCACCATCACGCATGATTTCGCTGCTGTGGCAGATAGCGCAGCGGTGATTGTGGCCATTCCCCTTTTGGTCGATAAGCAAAAGCGCATCATGGATGAGCCTTTCCTGGATTGCTTCAAGCAACTTGCTCCACACTTTCGCGACAACGTCTTGATTGTAATTGAAACTTCGATTCCGGTTGGATACGGCCGCAACACGGTTGTGCCTGTGATAGAATCACAAGGCAAGCAGCACGGCAAGGACTTCTTGTTGGTGCATAGTCCGGAACGTATCAAAAGCGGCACGATGCTCGATCAATTGTTACGCACGCCTAAGGTGATTGGTGGCGTTTCTAAAGAAGCAAGCGCTAAGGCACACGAAATCTATCGCTGGTTTTTCGATGAGCAACTCATTCACCTGGTGGATAGCATTGAAGCTGCAGAAATGGTAAAGCTTGCAGGAATGGCCTATCGCGATGTGAACATCGCGCTCTCGAATCAACTGGCCGCATTCGCGCATAAAATCAATGTTGACTTTGCTAATTTGATTCCACTGATTAACACCGATGGTGAAGCGCATTTACTGCAGCCGGGTATCGGAGTTGGTGGTCACTGTACGCCTGTATATCCCTACTTCTTGATTAACAACTTCAAAGATGCAGGGCTTGATTTTGATTTGGCCTCACGCAGCCGTGTCATCAACGACGGTATGGCCGAACACGCCGTTTCACTGGCTGCTCCTCATGTGCATGAGAAAAAGGCGCTCATCCTCGGTTTGAGCTTCCGCCCCAACATCAAGGAGGACACCTTCAGCACGAGCTATCTGTTGAATGAAGCGCTGCAGCGCCACGGATATAGTGTTCAATTGCACGACACCGAATTTTCCGCCGAAGAACTTGCGCGCAAGGGCTTCTCTGCTTGCAGTGATCTCTATGCGCCGGGAGCAGAAGTGCTCTTTTTAGTGACCATGCACAAAGAATATGCGGGCCTAGATTTCAATCGCCTCGCCGCTGCAGGTGTGAAGGTGATTGTTGATGGTCGCAATCAACTCAACTCAACAATTGTAGAAAACGCCGGTATTCGCTATATCGGCATTGGCCGCTAACGAATATGATACCTATTGCCAAACCTTACCTCAATGAAGAAGACGCCCAAGCCGCTTACGATGCGATTATGAGCGGTTGGATAACGCAAGGTCCGCGTGTTCAAGAATTCGAAGAGAAATTCGCTGCATACACGGGAGCGCAGCACGCTGTCGCGGTGAGTAACTGCACGACAGGTCTTCACCTTGCCATGATTGTGGCCGGAATCACTGCAGGTGATGAGGTAATCTGCCCGAGCATGAGCTATATCGCCACTGCCAATAGCATCATGTATGTTGGAGCTATGCCGGTTTTTGCCGAGGTGCACCCGGAGACATATAACTTGGATGTAAGTGATGTTGAACAGCGCATTACGTCGAAAACGAAAGCCATCTTATTGGTACACCAGATTGGTATGCCCGCAGACATCGATGCCTTTCGTACCTTGTGTGATAAATACAACCTGCTTTTGATTGAGGATGCCGCATGCGCTGCAGGTTCTTCCTACAAGGGAAAAAAGATTGGCGCACATTCTGACTTGGTTTGCTTTTCCTTTCATCCGCGCAAAGTGATTAGCACGGGTGATGGCGGTATGGTAACCACTAACAATGCAGCTTTTGCCGAACGCATGAAGCTGCTTCGTCAGCATGGCATGAGTGTCAACGCCGGCGCTCGACATGGTGCCACCAAAATCATTTTCGAAGACCACCTGGAGGTTGCCTACAACTATCGCATGACCGACATTCAGGCAGCGGTTGGCATTAAGCAATTGGAAAAATTGGATTGGATTGTGGAAGAGCGTCGCAAAATTGCACAGCGTTATCTTTCTGCGTTGGCCGATATTGACTGTATTCGACTACCCAAAGAGCACGATGGTTATTTCACCAACTGGCAATCGTTCAGTATTTTCATTAAGCCTGAAGCACCGCTCACGCGTAATGAACTCATGCAGGCGTTACTGGACAAAGGTGTTGCTTCCAGAAGAGGCGTAATGACTTCGCATAGGGAAACAGCCTATAAGGAATATTGTGAAGGACTTACTCTTCCGCGAACAGAGGATGCGTGTGATAATAGTATTATCATTCCACTCTTCGTTCCTATGACGGATACAGATATTTCAAGTGTTATTGAGACACTGCGCGGTCTATTATCTCCCTCTATGTAAGATGCTGAAGGACGCTGTCTATAAACCAACATCAAAGCAAATCCGTAACGTGCTTTTGGTTATAATCCTGGCAAAGGTGATTTGGTTTGCGCTGTTTTCATGTTTCATGGACCCCTTGTTTCAAGAAACACGGACAATTGGCATTGGTCTGACTGCGAAAGATACTCCCATGTATTATGACCCGATGGAGGCCTTCTCGCAAGAAGGAAGTTACCTCAGCATTTGTCGAATGCCCGGACTGATGCCTGTTTATCTTCCGTTTCGCTCGATTCTCGAAGAACAGCAGGCAGTGCAATGCGTGGTCGTTTTTCAAGTTATTGCCGATATCATTACGTCTTGGCTAGTCTGTTTGATGGCAGTTCGATTTTTTCCGTCGCTACGAGTGCTAACAATTTCGACTGTTCTAACCTGCGCAGGGAGTTTCGTAAGCGTTCGTAGTATCTATTTGCTTTCAGACAGCCTGGGAATTTCAGCATTAATCCTGTCGGCCTTTTTCTTAACGCGTTTCGCTGACACCGAAAAAAAATCAAGTCTATTCTGGTCCGGCTTGTTGCTGGTTTGGGCCATTTTCCTGAGACAAATACTCATTCTGATCCTTCCCGTTTATGGCATCATTCTGCTAACACTAACTCATTTGAATTGGCGAAAATTCATTCGTTATTCACTTTGGCTTTTTGCTCCTGCCCTAATCATCTTGGCTTCCTGGACCATTCGTAATCGATTAGTATATGATCGAACAATTATTCTGGTTGCACCTGTGGAAGAATGTATGACGCAATTGACGCCTGCGTATAGTTCCATTCGAAAGTTCATCATTATTACCGGAAAGGATTTTCAGCCTTGGACCATTGGCGATGCCGCCCATTGGTTTGTGCAACCCGATAGCTTAGGAAGGTTGCGTATTCCTTATGCTCCATCAACATATACATCTGAATTCAATGCTGACTCATTGATTCAGCTCAAGCGAGATTACATTACACTTCTCGCACTAACCGAAGGTACATCAGCATATGCACAACTCGAGGGGACCATCATAGAAAAATCCAAACGTTTTGGTGAGTCCTACATATCCGAACATCCTATGAAATTTTATGTAGGGGATAAGCTTGGATTTTTGTTCAAATTTCTATTCCCTAAGAAAATCGATGACTTGCCCTTGCCTTCATTATCAGAGATGAATCCTATTCAAAAATTCATGAAAGGTTCAAGCCTCCTTTTACTTTGGATCATAAGCGCATTGAGTTTATTTGGATTTGCTTATGCCCTGTTCTCATGGAAGAACCACCTGCTAATATGGGCCCTGATTCCGTTTTCACTCATAGCCGTTCAAAGTTACCTTGGCTTTATTGAACAGCGATTTTTGGCTGTATCCTATCCATTTATGGCAGTGATGGCCGCCGCGGTTTTGAACGGTTTCTATACTCGGGTGAAGAAATCGCTCAGCGCTCAGCTACACTGATAATCAATATTCCGGTCAAGATTAGAATAAGACCTACGTAGTGCGCTAAGCCGATGCGTTCGTTAAAAAGAAAATAACCGACGGCAAGCGTGAACATAAAATTGACTCCCGTTGCTACAGGATTAACCAATGATATTTTCGCGATACTCAGTGCTTTTATCAGCACAAGTGCCGATATGAAAACCACCGCAAAGCCACTGATTACTCTCCAGCGAAAAAGAAAGAAGAAATACTCAGTCAATCCATTGAGCTGTGTAGACTTTAATTCTGTTTTAATAAGGGCAGCACCGGATACGTTTAATGCCGCGTATACAATGCTATAAATAACAACGGGTATAAAATTCACGCTTCTATTCCTTTTTGGTCTTCGATAAGAAAAAGTGGCCGCTTACGCGATTCTTCCAGATTGCGCCAAAGATACTCTCCCAGCACCCCTAGCATCAACATTTGTAAACCACCGATTATCAGGGTGACAACCATAAGCGATGCCCAACCCTCTATTGGGGACCCCACCACAAAGCGCATCACAACAACGAAAAGCGCATACATAAACCCGCACAAAGCGGCTACAAAGCCGACAAGCGACATGAAACGCATGGGTAAGTAGGAAAATCCAACAAAGGCATCGGCGAATGCATTGAGCTTTTTGGAAAGTGTCCATTTCGATCTACCAAACTTTCGTTCCTCTTTGACGTATGGAATTTCTGTTTGCTTAAACCCAAGCCATGAGATCAGTGCTCCCAGACTTGGCTTACTTCCGGCCGATTGGACCAGACCATCCACAACCTTTCGATCCATCAGCGCATAATCGGCTCCCTTCTTAGGAAAATGGATTTCCGTCATGCTATTCAGCAATCGGTAAAACATATTGGAGAAGAACACCGAGGTGCGGGAAACGCCAAGACGCTCTGCGCGCACGGCCCATGTCACATCGTATCCCTCTTCCCACTTCACAATCATTTCCTCCACTAGTTCGGGCGGATCTTGGAGGTCAGCAGCCAAAAAAACAGCCGCATCTCCCTTACAATATTTCATTCCCGCGATAATGGCCACATGGCTACCCGAATTGCGCGAAAGCCTTATGAACTTCAAGTATTCTCGCTCACCACATAATCTGTGCATCAGTGCGGGAGAGCCATCAGTGGAATGATCATCCACCAGAATGACTTCCAAATGAACCTTAGAGCGCAACCGGCTAACAAAAGCATCTAGTCGCTCGATGAGCAAGTGCAAGCCCTCGGCTTCATTATAACATGGTATGACGAAAGAGATAAGCTTCATGATGAAAACTCGCGGTTAAGGCATGGCAATATCCAACAATTTTACAATGTTACCACCCAAAATATTTGCACGCTTCTCGGCAGCAATAGGACCAACGACCTCATCAAAATCATTCAGCGCCTGCGCAATAGAGACCTCCGGAAAATCACTCGCCCAAATCATGCGGCGGTCGTAATGCTGACACAACCAACGGATATCTCCGGCAACGGATGTGCCCTTATACTTAGAAAGCGTCATGCTTAAATCAAAAAACACATGGTGCAAATCGCGACACATTTCAGCGATTTGCAGAATGCGCGTTCCACCTCCATGCATGATGATGAGATTACTGTTTTTCATTGACAGCCCGAGATTAAAAAAATACACGGAAGCATCGACAGCACCGGGCGTATTGCGATCGTGTAACAAACCGCAAACGCCAATTACCATAGGCACTTGCAAGGCATCATTCATGCGAATAACCTCATAGAACCGTTCATCCTCGGCGTGATACTTTCCAAAACGATTATGGAACTTCACAAACCGTTTCTTCCCATCGCCAAATTCAACGTTGAAGGCTTGTGCCGCTTCTTGAGGCGTAGCGTATAACGCGGGATTGAAGGTGCATGCATGAATAATCTTTTGATCCCCGGCAATCAGTTTTTCCTGCTCCGGATTTCCAATGGTTCCGGGCAAAGGAACGGCAATCGCAGCGGTTATTCCCGCCTCCTCTATGCACGCTCGAAGTCTATCAAGTGAGGCATCATGCGGCGTTGTAAACCACTTTCCGTCGGGCGTAATGTGAACGTTTGCATCAATAATCATCGCATATTGAATTTAAGTGCAGCAAATGCAGCTTCAGCTCTGCGAATGGCTTCGGTTCTATTTTCTCCATGAGAGACTACAAAACCCGGTCTGTTGGCACCGTGGTCCATCGTTCTGACCTCTGTTCCCGGCTCCATGGTAAAGCCAAGGTCAATTATCCCGTCCTTCTTGCGGGCATCGCTAACATGCTCTACTGACTCAAATATGCCTGTCGGAGCATTGAAAAACTTGTAGCATGCTCCCCGACTATAGCGTGCAGAGGGATCAATTTCTTCTCCCAATAAAATTTGGGTTAATGCCTGAGGCATACTCACTCCTGAAACAGCTTCCACGATAGCGCCGAATATGTGTCCACCACCGGGTCGCCCGGCCATTTCAATCATCTTAACGCCCTGAGGTGTAACCATGCACTCTGCATGCAACGCACCGGAAACGAAACCCATTGCTTTTCCTGCGCCGGCCACGAGCGTATCAATTTCCTCCAGAATTGCCGGAGGTAAATCTGCTTCGTAATTGATTTGAATAGTGACGCGATAATTATCGTGTTGCTGTAATTCCTTATCGGCCTTAGCCAGTATATAAGCTTTGCCGTCTTTGAACAACCCTTCGATACTGACCTCCACACCTTGCATAAACTCTTCGACGATGTAGCGTGCTCCCTTTGCGTTCTCCATCGCAAATTGCGTGGCAAAAGGGATATCATCGGGGTTGTTTACCTTGCTTACGCCACGACTTCCCCACATCATGCAAGGCTTTACAATACACGGAAAACCTATGGTGTGAATCGCTCTTGCTATCTCTTCGGCGGTGGTGCAAATTTCAAATGCGGGCTGTGCAACACCATGCTCTTTCCATCGCTGACGCATGTAGCCCTTGTCGGTGAAGTACTTCACTTCCTCAGGATCATAACACTTAAGTCCACGTTTTTTATTGGCATAAGCCGCAGGCAAAACACCGGCATCGTTGAGTGCAAGTACAACGTCTGCACCAATCTCATCGGCGTAATTACCTACACCCTCAACGTCGCTAATATTGACTGCAGCTGAGCCATCAGCGAATGCGAATGCCGGAGCCATTGGATTCATATCTGCGCAGAAGACTTCATAACCAAGCTCCTGAATTTTCTGAATCGACCTTGACATGAGCACGCCGCCTCCAAGTTGCAACACACGCTTTTGCCGCATTCGCTTAGTAGGCGTTTAATGCTTCGACAACACGGTGAACTTGCTCATCGGTGAGTTCTGCATACATCGGCAGCGAAACACAATGCGCAGCCAGGTATTCTGCATTTGGACAATCACCCTGTTTGTATCCCAGATGCGCATAAGCCTTTTGCAAATGGCATGGAACAGGATAGTGTAATGCCGGGAAAATCTGATGCTCGTTCAGATACTTCATCAGCTGATCGCGGTCATCGGTGGTTATTACAAACAAATGGTAGATGCTATCAGCCCACTCCGGCTGATGCTGTAATTTGATTTTCGGATTGCTGATATGGGTTTGATACATTTTGGCAATCTGACGGCGACGGTTATTCCAACCCTCGAGATACTTGAGTTTGATACTCAAAGAGGCGCCTTCCAAACCGCCCATGCGGTAGTTATATCCGATTTCGTCGTGGTAGTAACGCACCTCACAACCGTGGTTGCGCAGTGAATGCAAGTGCTTTTTGTAAGCCTCGTTATTGGTAGTGATGCCACCGGCCTCACCACAGGCGCCGAGATTTTTTCCGGGATAAAAACTATAACACGCCATTTCTCCGAAAACACCAACAGTTGTGCCTTTGTAACGGGCTCCTTGAGCTTGCGCTGTATCTTCTATCAAATAGAGATTGTGCTTTTTACAGATGGCCATAACACCATCAATATCAAAAGGCTGACCGTAGAGATGCACACCGATAATGGCCTTGGTGCGTGGTGTTATTTTCTCCTCAATTTTGGTGATGTCGATCTGCCAGGTATCCGGCGTGGAATCGACGAAAACCGGTGTTGCCCCGGCATGAGAAGGTCCCCATGCAGTAGCAATAAACGTATCTGCAGGGATGATTACCTCATCACCATGTCCGATTCCCAGCGCGAGCATTGCCAAGTGCAATGCAGTAGTACCGTTATTTACTCCGATAGCGTATTTGGAACCGATGTAGGAGGCAAACTGCTGTTCAAACTCTTCAACGAAAGGACCTCCTGAAAAGGCGGTTTTCTCATACACGCGCTCGAAAGCGGCAAATACTTCATCCCTGATCTGATCATGCTGACCCTTCAGATCCAAGCATGGAATCTTCTGTAACACTTCTGTGGTATTTGACATGGTTTTGGTTGATTGAGGCCGCAAGATAAGTCGGAATGAACTTAAAAAGGCACCCGAAGGTGCCTTGAATTTCTGAGTTAATCTATCTGCTAAACAAGCTTATGGCTAGTGTTTAACGATCGCTCACTTTGCGGATAACCTTCGCGGGATTTCCGGCCACGATGGTATTGTCCGGAACATCCTTCAACACTACTGAACCTGCCCCGACAATGGCATTCTCCCCCACTGTGATTCCACACAATACTGTTACACTTGAGCCCAGTGAAGCACCCTTTTTGATGCGTGTCTCCTCTACGTGCCAATCAGCCTCCGATTGCAGGCTTCCATCGGCATTGGTTGCTCTGGGAAAACGGTCGTTGATGAAGGTGACGTTATGGCCAATGAATACATTATCTTCGATATGCACACCCTCACAGATGAACGTATGACTTGAAATCTTACAGTTCTTCCCAATGGTTGAGCCCTTCTGAATTTCAACAAACGCCCCAACCTTGGAGCCATCGTCGATGCTGCAACCATAAGCATTCACAAAATTGAATATGCGCACATCCTTTCCAACCTTGACGTTGTTCAGGGATTGCTTGTCGTTGTTGATGGTGACTGTTTCCAATGGTGAAATGGTGAAATGGTGAAATGGTGAAATGGTGAAATGGTGAAATGGTGAAATGGTGAAATGGTGAAATGGTGAGGTAGCGATAAATCGTTTAGCTTAAATCAATACCTCTCTTCCTTTTTCCTTGATTGAGATTTGGGCGGCTTCCAAAATCTTGATGGTATTCAATCCTGATTCATAATTGGCGACAGGCTTGGTGCCATTGAGGATAGAATCGATGAAATCCTTTGCCATCCCGCCGAGTGCCTCTTTGATTTCGAGTTTGGGGATATAGACATCACCTACGCGGTAGTCAACTAAAATTCGGCGCTTCTCCTCGTCGCTGTTCACTGTATGTGCCGTGTCGTAAATCCGAATTTTCTCGGTCGGTTCCATATCGTTGAAGACGACCATTTTCTTATCCCCCCCCAATAGCATCATGCGGATTTTCACCGGAGAGGACCAACTGCAATGGAAGTGCGCCATGAAATCGTTGGCATAATTGACGGTCAGGTAGGCAATATTCTCGATATTATTATGAATGTGACTGATTCCTGTTGCCTGAACACTTACCGGCTTTTCATCGATGAGGTAATCCAAAATAGAAATATCATGCGGCGCCAAATCCCACAGCACATTCACATCTTGCTGAATCAAGCCAAGATTAATCCGTGTTGAATCAAAGTATTTGACCTTCCCTATCTCTCCCGAGGTAATCAATTGCTTCATTTTCTGTACCGATGAGGTATAGAGAAATGTATGATCGACCATCAACACTTTACCGACCTGTTTCGACAACGCAATAAGTTCATTTGCATGAGCCACCGTATCGGTCATTGGCTTCTCCAACAAAACATGCTTACCGGCTTGCAGCGCCTTTTTCGCCAAGTCAAAGTGAGTAAACACCGGGGTGGCAATGATGACCGCATCGATTTCCTTATTCGACCAAAGCGAATCAATATCCGAAGTGACATGCACACCGGGATAGGTGCGTGAGACTAATGCTAAACGCTCGGGACGCAAATCCACTACGGTATGCACTCTGGAGTTCGCCGCTGAAGAAAAATTACGCACCAGGTTAGGTCCCCAGTATCCGTATCCGAAAATTGCACAATTCACCATAGGATTATATAAATGTCTTTGTGCAAATATGCAGCAGAGTCAGGCGTCGGCTGCATGTCAAACATGAATTAAACATGAATTAGCCCGCATGTGAAATCTTGCAGAGAAAGGCACCCCTATTGCCATACTGCACCACCTCAAAGGCAAGCCCCATCTCATCGCATAAAGCTTCCAGCAGAAACTCATCGGGATATATCCACTTAAACTCGTCCGTTTCAACGCCATTAAAAACACGAAAGACGACCTCGCCAAAATAACCCTGCGACAAATCCTCGGCCGCACGCATTTCCCAGTCTCCGAGATTCGTCGAGTCGGCCAAGATGCATCCACCCTGCGCCAGCAATGACTTGAGATGTAAGAGCAGCTTTTCCAAACCGGCCTCATTTCCTGCTATCCCAAATCCGTTCATCAAAAGCAAGATCGTATCGAAGCCCTTTTCATGAAAATCAGTGATGGCGGAGCACACAACGCGCTTGACTCCACGCACTTCCGCCACTTGGGCAGCCGAAGGCGAAACCTCCACAGCAATTACCTCGAGGCCTCTTGCCTGTAATGCTAAACTATGGCTACCTGCTCCGGCGCCGACATCGAGCACACGGCCCTGCGACAAATGCAGAGCCTCCAACTCCAGGTCATTCATTTCCGACGGGCGCCGAAAGAAGGAGGAGACGGGCATAAGAGGCTCGGGCTCGCCATCTATCCACAATTGCAAAAACGCATCCTCACCCGTGCGATGGTAACGCTCCATAGCCCTTCCCATGACGTCATAAATTTTCCCTTTATAAGCCTCTGTCATAATGCAAATGAACTACATTCGTAGCAGGTTGTTCAAAAGATTACCCGAAGCTATTGGTTGAGTATAGCGCCCCATGCAACTCCCCAAGCTTTGAGCACGTCTTTAACATAAGGCCCCTACCTATGAAGACCAAATTCATCGTTCTACTTGCTTTCATTGCTGCTCTGGAAACGAGCGCTCAACTCGTCACCACCAGCAATCTGACCGTTCAGGAATACGTACAGAACGTGTTGCTTGGTCAAAATGTTAGCGTTTCAAACATTACCTTCAATGGTGGTCCGGCCAATGTGGTAAGCCCTTCCGTCGGTGGATTTGATTGCCCGGATTGTAACCTAAATATTTTCTCGGGCTTTGCCATGACAACAGGCGATGTAGCCGGACTGGAAGGCCCTAATGATGAAGGTGGGTATCTTGGAACAGGCACGGGAGGCGTCGCCGGGCAAGACCCCGATTTATTGGATTTGGTGCAAGAAATCATCCCCGGAGCAGACCCCAATATTGTGGACGTGAATGATTGGGTAATTATTGAGTTCGATTTTGTTCCACTGGGTGACACCCTGCAATTCCAATACGTGTGGGCGTCTGAGGAATATTCCGAATGGGTAGGCACTGACTTCAACGACATATTCGGTTTCTTCATTAGCGGTCCCGGAATCAATGGTCCATATGCCAATAATGCCGTCAACATTGCCCGTGTTCCCGGGACCAATGCTCCTGTGGCCATTAGCACTATCAATAACGGAGGAAATAATACTGGCCCGTGCACTAGCTGCGAATACTACAATCAAGATGGACAGTATGGGGCTATTGCTGCTGACGACGCTGTTCATACAGAAAATTATTACATGCAGCTGGATGGGTATACCGATGTGCTTACAGCAACCGCAATTGTGCAATGCGGTCAAACCTTTCACATCAAACTCGCTATCTGCGACACAACCGACCCGGCGTATGCTTCAGCAGTATTCCTGCAGCGTGATTCCTTCTCGAGCAATCTTGTTGTACAGACCTCTCTGAACCTCACGGCCGGTGGCCCCAATGGCGACACGATGTACGAAACCTGTGGCGACGGATACATCGTTTTCCAGCGTCCACAAAACGGCGACCCCAATCAGATGCTGGTAGCAGAACTCGAATTTAGCGGCACTGCCGTGAACGGTGTTGATTATACTTCCATGCCCACGAGCATCACCTTTGATCCTGGCGTGATGGAGGTATCCGTCTATATCGATGCTTTCGACGATGGCATTAGCGAAGATCAGGAGACAGTCATCATGAACATTACCAATATTGCTGAATGCTCCGATGCCACCATCTCTTCCTCCTTCGAATTCTATCTGGCAGATTTGCCAGAGCCGCTGCAAGTGCAAGGTTTTGACTACACCATTTGCGAGGGTGCCGTGCAGACAGTTGAGCCCCTCATCACCGGCGGTTATGCTAACTATGGTTTCTTGTGGAGTACAGGTGAGACAACACAAACCATTGATGTAGCTCCCGTCATCAGTACCAATTACATTCTGACCGTATCTGATACCTGCGGTATGCCGGGCGATGATGCACAGTTTAATGTCACTGTATTACCGGCTACCCCACTGATTGTCGAAATCCTCGACAATGACAATATTCTGCCGCTTGATTGCACGGAATTCGGCAATATCTACGCAGAAGTGAGCGGCGGAATTGAGCCATACACCTACAACTGGACCGATGAAAATGGAAATCCATTCTGGGGCACAGACGTTTTGGGAATAGGTGCCTGGAATGCAGGCACTGTCTTTTTACAGGTACTCGACGAATGTGGGTTTCAAGGAAATGACGACATCAACATTCCCGTAAATGCCCCGCCTCTGAATGTCACACTTGATGCTACGCATACGGTTGACTGCGGAGATAACTGTAATCTTGGTGTCGTAGTGAGTGGTGGAGACATACAAGGGATGAGCTATAACTACGAGTGGTTATTTAATAATGCTACGGATTGGAATCTATGGGGCGTGGACACGTATACCGCCGCTGCACTGCAACCGGGAACGATCTCTATCATCGTCAGCGACCAATGCGGACAGAGTGAACAAGCGTTTTGTCAATTGATCATCAACAGTCCATTGATTGATCTTTCGTTGCCCCAGGATCTCGCCGGTAACTGTGCGACTCTCTTTGATATTATTCCGATCATTAACGGTGGTAGCGGTGATCCCAATGCATGGAACTACAACTGGTCAGGAAACACGAATGCCATTGGCAATGGGCCAAGTTTGTCTTCAACATTTGCTTCGGATACTGATGTCGCAGTCAGTGTTGTTGATGTGTGCGGACAAAGTGCCACGGCTACAACGGTTATAGACATCACAAATCCTACGGTTACCATAAGCTTGGGCGATGACATTAACGCCTCCTGTATTGATGACACAGCACTCAATGCTGAAATCATTGGAGGGAGCGGAGGAGAATCTTTCCAATGGATTATCGACGGCACGGTAGAAGCTAACACACCTGACTTTTCGGTACAGTCATTCGAAACAGTCGATGTAATTGTCAATATCACGGATGCGTGCTTGGAAACCGCTCGCGACACTATCACCATCTTCATTCCGGATATTCCGTTGAGTATTTCGGTTGCCGATGACACCCTCATTTGCCCCGGTCAGCCGGCAGTGTTATATGCTGCTGCTGAGGGTGGAGAAACGCCTTACACCTTCTGGTGGAATGAAGACTATTTCGGTGAAATGGTGGATGTGAATCCTGATGCAACGACGAACTATCACTTGGTCGTGCGTGATATCTGCGGCCGTCAGTTGGAATCCGATATGGTGGTTGAATTGAACCCTGTGATTGCAAATTTTTCTTTCACGAATACCGGCGATGACACCTACACCTTCACAGCACTACCGTTGCCTGCGTGCGACAACTGCACATATATCTGGAATTTCGGAGATGATGAAACGGCCTATGATTCTATTGCTACGCATCAATACGATGGGTTGAACGATTATACCCCAACACTCACCATCATTACAGAGATAGGCTGCGCCAATACGCAGGAAGCACTCATTCAAGGTCCTGCCTATTTCTACGTACCAAGTGCATTTACGCCCAATGGCGATGGGTTGAATGAGGTATTTGAAGTGGTCGGCTCTTCCATCATGGAATATGAGCTCACGATTTTCAATCGCTGGGGAAATGTGATTTTCCATTCAACAGATCCGAAGGAAGTGTGGTTAGGTGATTCATCAGCCGGCGATTTCTACGTTCCGAATGCTTCCTACAATTACGTTCTTCGGATTAAAGGATTCAACACGGAGACTATTCAGCGTACCGGTGAAATCAACATCATGCGTTAATAGGATTAACGGATAATCTATTTCAAGCGAAGGAATTCGTAACCGCCCTTTTGGGCTCCCCAGACTTGTACGCCTTGATCATTCCAACCTTGATCCCAGCTGACCATGCCGGTTTCAGACAAACTCACTTTGGAGGTCGTATAGGTTGCTCCTGAACGTGTGCTTGGACAGGTCTTTTCGCCGGTGGCGCCTTCAAACTGTTGACTGTTCTCGTTATAGGTTAAGCGCACCTCACAGCCATCAAGTACTTTGAGTGAATCGGGAGTTATGGTTCCAAACACGCTATCATCACCTTGCTTGCCGACAAAACGCTGCGGTGCATTCATCGTGTAGATATAGCTGGTGAATCGCGTCTCCGATTCCTTTACTACTTTATAGATCCGCTGACGGTAAGGTTTCTCAAGTGAAGAACTCATGGCTTGTTCCACATAGAGATAAAACGTGCTGTCGGATGCCGGCCAAATAGGCACCATCCGCAAGCGAATATCGAAGTAATCGCTATCGCGCAGGCTTTGTATTTCACTCGAGAAATTACCCGACATGTAGGACTTCAACCGCTCAAACGGGGGCGTGTTCATGGAAGAAGACGCGCACAACAAACTTGCGACTGCAGCTATAGCTGTGCCGATGAAAAGCGAACGAATCTTGATCATGTTCCACTGCGTTTTAGCATCACGCGCTGCGCTGGGTTCACTACGAGCGGCACTTTCTCCAAGACCGTATCGCTCTCTTCCAACCCCCAGGCGTCGATGTCAGACAAACTCACGTGCTTGAGTGCTATGTATGCATTCGTAATGAAGCTATCACGTACACTCAAATCGTTATCAGCTGAAAGGAATTTTTCGAGGACAACGAATTTGAAGTCGTGTTCGTCATTGTACTTCGCATACGGTTCAGGCTTCGCCTTCAAGTCGATTTCACCGCGTTCCACCATCTCATCCACGATGAAGCGGAAGAAGTTGTGTAGTCGAGGCTGTACGCGGAATCCAAGCTTAATATTGATTTTTACTACCAAGTCATTCTCGAGTTCATCCACGGTGTATTCACGGGTGTAAGGTTCGTTGGATCGATCCACGTGCACAAACCAATAGATGTCGGCGCGCTTCGGCGTTTTCGCCAGGATGCTCTCCATGATTTTCTTCTCCACCTGGTGATGGAAATTCGCCTTCGTAAGGAAAACGAGGTGCGTCGCATATTTCGGCACCGACTTGTCATTGGAAAGCTCGCGTAGTGTTCCGACGTAATTATCAAGATCCTCGAACTGCAAAAAGTAGTTACTCATTTTTCGATACATGAAGGTGACCCACATGACGTGGATGAGCACGAGGTAGACGATGAGCATCATCCAGGCCTCCTTCAACTTCATACTGTTGGCCACAAAGAATGAGAACTCAACGGTGATGAAGAGCGCGAAAATGAGTCCCACGCTCCAGGCGGGCCAATGGCGTTTGTATTCCAGGTAGTAACAGAGCAAGGTGGAGGTCATCATCATGGTGATGGTGATGAAGAAACCATAGGCGGCCTCCATTTTTTTAGATTCTCCAAAGAAGATTACCACTGCTATGCAACCGGCATAAAGCAGCCAGTTCACACTAGGGATATAGAGTTGACCCTTTAAATCTGTCGGAAACTTGGTCGCCACTTTGGGCCAGAAATTCAAGTTGATGGCTTCACTGATTAAGGTGAATGAACCCGTGATGAGGGCTTGACTTGCAATAACAGCGGCACAAGCGGCGATGATGATTCCCGGAATCAAAAACCACTCAGGCATCACGCTGTAAAATGGGCTGCGGCCGTCGAGCTGTGTTTGTCCCATTAACCATGCGCCCTGTCCCAGGTAGTTTAGCACCAGCGCTATTTTCACGAAGATCCAGCTCACCTGAATATTCTGCCGTCCGGTATGACCAAGGTCGCTGTACAATGCGTCGGCACCCGTGGTGCAGAGGAATACCCCGCTGAGCAACCAAAATCCGCCCGGATACTCGCTTAGTAAGTTGTAAGCATATATCGGGTTAAGGCTCTTCAATACGGCGGGATACTGCATGATTTGACTCACCCCCAAAACAGCCAGCATGGTAAACCACACGAGCATGATAGGGCCGAACGTTTTACCAACAAGCTTGGTTCCGTATCGTTGGAAGATAAAGAGCAAGGTTAGAATCACAATGACAATAGGCATTACCGGGATATCCTCGTTGAACACCCGCAGTCCTTCAATGGCTGAGGAAACCGAGATAGGCGGTGTAATCATGCCATCGCACATCAGTGTGCCGGCGCCGATAATGGCCGGCCAAAAAAGCCACTTACCCTTGCGCTGTACTAGGGCATAGAGTGAGAAAATTCCACCTTCGCCTTTGTTGTCCGCCCGAAGAGTAAGTAAGATATACTTGAGTGTAGTTTGACTGGTGAGTGTCCAAAACACACACGACAATGCGCCATACACCAAATCTTCTGTAATCGGCTTGTCACCGACAATTGCGCTCATTACATACAGCGGTGAGGTACCGATATCACCGTAAACGATACCCAGGGTAACCAACAGTCCGGCAGCACTGAGCTTTTGCATATGGGAAGAAGACATGGAAGAAATATTTCGCGTCGAATGTAGGTGTATTGCACACCCCGTTGTTCTCGCATATTCCAATATTTTCATTAACCGATAGCGGTTCACAGTACTACATTTGCATCGTGAGCACCGGTGAAATCATCTTGATACTATTTGTCTACTTGCTGTTCTTCGGAGCGAAGGGTATTCCATCGCTGGCGCAGACACTTGGAAAAGCAGTCTATCAATTCCGCAATGCCACCAAGGATGTACAAGATGAAATCCTCAAAGGAGCGTCAGAAGTGCGCAAGCAAACCAATTCCTTGAGGCTGGATCAAATCGACATCGAAGACGCGCCGAAGCCCAAAGCGGATGCTGCTCAACAGCCGGCACACACGCCGTCAACCGATACAGCGAAGGATGCTCCGAAGCCATGACCGAAATCGTTTTGCACAGCGATGGCCTCCAGCGGCTGGAATATTATCCCGATTTTTTTACAACTTCCTATTTCGATCGATTAGCCGGTGAATTACCCTGGCAGCAGAATGAAATACGTGTTTTCGGTAAGACGCATCTTGAGCCCAGGCTCACGTGCTGGTTTGGTCCCGCATACCGCTACAGCTCCATTCAATGGCCTGAGGCTCCCCTTCCTGATTTGATTAACGAAATCCGAAGTCAACTTCATAGCGCCACTGATTTTTCTTTTAATGCTGTTCTAGCCAATTTCTACCGCAACGGCAACGACAGCATGGGCTGGCATAGCGACAACGAACCTGAGATTGACCAGCAATTAATTGCCTCCGTTACGTTCGGCGGCAAACGGGTTTTTAAGTTTAGGCGGAAGTCTGATCAAAAGGTAGTCGACATTGAGCTACTTGATCGTTCGCTGCTGCTGATGCATCACATGCAACAGGATTGGCAGCACGCCCTTCCCAAATCGAAAACACGGATGTCGCCGCGCATCAACCTAACCTTTCGCAGCATCGTTTAACAACACCGCAATAAAAAAGGGCCGCTGATGCGGCCCTTTCCAATCTTATCATTTCAAAGCAAGCTTATGCTTCAGCTTTCTTACTTGCCATTTTACGCATATCTACAACGATTGGTGATGCAATGAAGAGTGTAGAATACACACCGGAAATAACCCCGATACTCATTGCGACACAGAAACCGCGGATATCATCGCTACCGAAGATGAACATCACCAACAACGTGAGCAATACCGTCATAGACGTGTTGATTGAACGACCCAGCGTGCTGTTCAAGGCGTCATTGATGGTTCCTTCAATTGGAGCCGATTTACGCACTCCCAAGTACTCGCGAATACGGTCGAAAATAACCACCGTATCATTGATAGAGAAACCGACTACAGTCAGAATCGCACCGATGAAGTTTTGGTTGACTTCGAGAGAGAATGGCAATACACCATTCAACAAGGTGAAGGCAGCAATTACCACCAAGGCATCGTGCAACAAGGCTACAGAAGCACCCAACGCGAAATCCCACTTGCGGAAGCGCAACATGATGTATGCACCAACCAACAACAGTGACAAAATAGTTGCCCATGTAGCTTGCTTGCGGAAGTCGTCACTCATCGTTGGATCCACTTTGTAAGAAGAACCTACGGTGAAATCCTGATTCAACTTCGCGAAGCCTTCCGACATTTTTGCACTTACCTTATTCTCCACCTCAGGATCTTCTGAGTCAATCATGAAGTTAGTGGTTACCTTGTAACTAGAGCTTCCGTTACCGATGCTTTGTACTACCACAGAAGCAGGCTGACCATTTTCTTCCACCAATACGTTGCTCAGGCTAGAGCGCAACTCATCCACATTCACATCGCCTGCAAAATCAACACGCACTGAAGTACCTCCGGAGAAGTCAACACCCATATTGAAGCCACGCGTCACCCAAGAAGCAGCGCCGGCCAACAAGATGACCACTGAAATCACATAGAACATCTTGCGCTTCGCAACGAAGTCATAATTCACCTTGGTGAACCAATCCTTGGTAATTTTGCTGTAAAACGTGATTTGCTTCTTGTTTTCCAGACGACGATACAAAATCAATCGAGAGATGATCAACGCCGTAATCAACGTAGTGAAAATACCAATGATCAACGTAGTTGCGAAACCTTTGATTGGACCAGTACCTACCAACAAGAGGATAATACCGGTAATCAAGGTCGTCGCGTTACCATCGATAATCGCACCCAAGGCCTTGATGAAACCGTCTTTCATCGCAGCTGAGATTCCCTTTCCTGCGCGCAATTCTTCTTTTACACGCTCATAGATCAGTACGTTCGCATCAACCGCCATACCCATGGTGAGCACGATACCGGCGATACCGGGAAGCGTAAGCGATCCTTGCATCGAAACCAATGCGCCTATCATGAAGAACAAGTTGGCGATCAACGCTACGTTGGCTGCCCAGCCGGCCCATGCGTAATAGAAAATCATGTACATCAGAATCAACGCGAAGGCGATAATGAATGACATGATACCTGCGCTGATGTTTTCATCACCCACTGATGGACCAACGGTTACTTCATCGATAATCTTGGCCGGAGCAGGCAAAGAACCTGCTTTCAACAAACCGGCGAGGTCTTTCGCTTCTTGTTCCAATTTTGGTTGGTCAGCACCGGTAGCAGCGCGACCAAATTGAATTACTGAGCTTCCGTTTGGAATTTCGCTGTTTACGCTTGGCGCAGAGAAGACCAAGTTATCCATCACGATAGCAATCGAACGCTTGTTGTCAGCCGCATTGCGACGAGTCATCTCGCGCCATACTGCAGCACCTTCCGAATCCATGGTCATGTTCACTTCCACTTCACCGGTAATCATATTGAAGTCCTGACGGGCATCAACGATTGACTTGCCATCAAGCTCGGCCTTGCCGCGCATGCTCTTATCCTTGATACCATACAAAGCCACGACATTCTTCTCCGGCTTAGCGCCCCACAACAACCGCAACTCTTGAGGAAGCACTTGCTTGGCGATATCGCTGTTGAGGTACTTATTGATTTCAGCAGTATCGCTGATCATAGCGAATGCAATCACCGGTGTTCCGGCTTGTGGATTCAACTGCATCTTGCGCAGGGGATACTTGCGGCTAAGTTCTGTTTCGCTCAGCAAGCTGTCCGGACGAACAGTGGTATCACGATACGCTGTGCGAATGGAATCTTGCTGGATCTGCGTAAGTGAAGTATCCTTCAAGGCTACGTTCATCAATGAATCTTTGCGATCACGATCAGGGTCTTGAGAATATAATTCAGGAGCAACCTTCTTTCCGATGTTGCTATACAAATCAATCATCTTTGTGAATACTTCATCTGTGCGATAAGTATCCCAGAACTCAAGATTTGCAGTTGCCTTCAAGGTCTTGCGCACACGCTCACGGTCATCAACACCAGGAAGTTCTACTACGATACGACCTGTGAGAGACTGGCGCTGAACGTTGGCTTGTGTTACACCGAATGGCTCAATACGCTTCTTGATAATGTTCTCTGTATTGTTGAGGGCATCATCAGCTTCTTTGCGAAGGATTTCGACGACATCATCATCGCTGGACTTAGCAGGGAATTTACCCTTGTTCTCCATCGTGTCGAATATGCGCCACATTTCCAAGCCGGAAGAGTTGTTCTGCTTCCAGGCATCGTAGAACAAATCAACGAACGCCTTGGATGAGCTACGCTGTGCTGCTTTTGCATCGGCAATTGACTTCTGGAAAACCGGATTGGTATTGTTGTCAGAAAGCGCTACGAAAAGGTCCGGGATGGAAACTTCGAGCACTACGCTCATACCGCCCTTCAGGTCGAGACCGAGGTTCAGCTCGTGCTCCTTGAGGTAGTTGTAGCTATGGCCGAACACCGGATAGGCCGATGCATCGGCGCTATCGCGCAATGCTTTGCGGTAGAGAGCGGTGTACGCTGAATCGCCAACGGTATATTGAACACCGGCAGAAGACAGCGAGTCTTCAACGAGTTTGCCGATGTGCTTCTCATAACTACCGGCTACAAAGCTGAACGACAGTGTGTATACAACTGTCAGTGAGAGGAGGATCACAAAGATCCATAAGAGCGATTTATTACGCATGTAACTAAGCTAAATTGGTAAGTCTTAATTTGTCAAAGGTTGCAAATATACTATTGGACAGCCTTTCAAACGTGTGTGAATGCAAACTTTCAACATACACCCTGTTTGTAATCGAACCCGTATCAAAGAAAAAGCACCGCATTGCGCAGTGCTTTCACCTTTTTACATGATATGATTAAGCTATATAACCGAGCTCCTTGGCCTGCTTCATAGCAGCCATGAGGCCCAATTTGTTGATGGTCTTCATTCCTTTTGGAGTCACACGCAATTCAATCCAACGCTTCTCCTCTTCCAACCAGAAGCGCTTGTCTTGCAAGTTCGGATAGAACTTACGCTTGGTCTTAATATTTGAGTGAGACACTTTGTGTCCTGATTGTGTGGTCTTTCCTGTGATCTGACAAACGCGTGCCATGGCTATTTACTTTTAAATGGGCGGCAAAGAAACAACATTTTTTTCAATTCTCAGCCTTTTGCTTCAAAATTTCTTTCCGCAGCAGATTTAATCCCGCAAATGCAGCCATATCCATGTTGTTGTCGCGGCGTTTTCCAAGGCGTAATTCAATGTGGAGGGAACCTCCGGGCCCGGCCACGGCAACATAGATAAGTCCAACCGGCTTGGTTTCGGTTCCACCACCGGGACCGGCGATACCGGTGGTTGAGATGGCCCAATCCGAACCAAAATGTGCTCGTGCGCCCTCAGCCATGGCCAAGGCCACTTCCTTGCTGACAGCTCCATGTGTTTCTATCAGCGTCCGAGGTACCCCGAGAAAACGGACCTTCATTTCATTCGCGTACGTGACGGTGCCTCCCAAATAGTACTCACTGGAGCCGGGCACTGAGGTAATCAGTCGTGACAAAGTACCCCCTGTGCAACTTTCAGCAAGGGATAATGTAGCCGATTGCTGTTTGAGTAGTGTGCCGATAATTTCCTGCAAGGTGTCTTTATCATAGCCATAGATATGCTCACCGACGAGACGATGCAGTTCTGCCTCACAGGCCATGAAATCCGCTTCCACATCGCGGCCGGCCTCGTTGTAGCTCGACATGCGCAGCTTGACCATGCCCGGTGAGGGCAGATAGGCCAAGGCAATGTTGCGCTCCTCGAGCATTTTCTCCCATTCGATAAGTTGATTGGCCAGAAATGACTCCCCAACGCCGGTGGTCAGAATCGTGCGGTGGCGGATAATCGGTCGCTTATAAAAAGCCGCCAGCTTGGCAAACACCTCATCTTC
>JBKCDO010000102.1:0-12574 GCA_046304755.1 Flavobacteriales bacterium | reverse complement strand
TTGGTCTGGGCTAATGGGGGCGGGGTGCGGTTTGTGAAGGGGTGAGGGGGGTGCTAGAGTATCTCCGGGTAAGTAGGATAAGGTGTTGGATGGTTCGGATAGTTTCGGTTGTTGTTTGTGGGGAGGTGTTCAGAGCGGTCTATCCTGTTTTGTTTTGTTTCGGACTACTTTCAAGTCGTGATTTAAAACGTTGTCTTTCGCTTAGCGGGAAGCATTAATCGATTTATGCAAAAAAGGTGGTGTATCTATTTGCGTTATGCGTAATATTACTAAATTCACGACATCAAAAACGGGGAAGCCGAAAACTGAATAGAGTAGGCGATTTTTAAAACTAATCAAATTATGGAAACAGCCAATCGAAAAAACAATGACCAAATCATCAAAGAAGCTAGAGAGGCATTTAAAGGACAATGGGGCAATGTTTTTTTAGCATTTCTTCTTTCAACATTAGTCAGCGGGGCAATTGGCTTAGGTGTATCATTAATTATGGTCATAATTTACAATGTTCTTGATTTTGTTTTTAGCTACCGTTTAATGGAATTATTCACGGTTATATTGATAATTATAGGAGCCATTTTATGGCTTGTTATTCAAGGTCGCTTTTGGATTTGGCAAAATAATTACATCTTAAGAAAATCAAGAGGCGAGAATGTTAGTTATTCGGACTTTAAATCAATATTTGAAGGCTTTAAAAACATTAATGAAATAAAAGAATCACTCCTGAATAAAGACCAATTATTAAATAATCTTTTACCCGCAATTTTATTATTACTTACAACTTTGTCAATTTTACTTGGTTACGTATTGTTAATAATACCAGGAATAATTGTAAGTTTTATGCTAGCTCTAGTTCCATTTATTGCAGCAGAAGAAAATAATATTAATCCAATTGACGCAATGAAAAAGAGTGCTGTTATGATGGATGGCTACAAAATGAAATTGTTTTGGTGCTATGTTAAGTTAATCCCATTAGCTATTTTATGCGCATTACCTTGTGGCCTCGGATTATTTTGGTTTGGACCTTATATGTCATTTGTATTAGCTAAATTTTACGATGCGCACAAATAATCAACATAATGATTGAGATAAGGACCAATTTAAGAAGAAAGAATTTTATTCTTTCTTCTTACCTTTTATTCACTGCATTAATGAAATCAACAATAGGCATCGATATATGCATTCCTTGTATATGGTAGTCAATATTTGATATTCATTGTCCAGGTTGTGGCCTTGCAACAGCATTTATTAGTAATATAGAGTTTGACTTTAAAAATGCATTTGAAACAAATTGGTTAATATTTATAATTATTCCCCTTGCAATTTTTTATTTGATATATGACTATGTCAAATTTAGAAATGAATACAACGCATAACAGCACCTGCCCAAAAGTGGCGGCTATTTGGTTAAATCAAGCTTTGTGCTTCTATCAAAGTTTGTGCTTGGTTGACAGTGTAGTGCTTCGAAATCGCCACCTACGGGTAGCTGCAAAACGTTAGGGGTGATGTCAATCACTTTTTATACTCGTTGAAAAACTGAAAATCAATTATCTTTGATTTCGTGAGGTAACGTGTTTATATAGATACTTCCATAGTTGGTGGCTACTTCGATAAGGAATTCAAAGAAGTGACCATCCGGTTGTTCGAACGTTGGGAATCCGGAGAATTGGTTTTTGTTGTTTCTGACTTGCTTGATTTGGAATTGTTGAATGCACCCGATAGAGTGAAGAATCTGCTGAGCAACTACCCGGGCGAGAAATTCGAACGAATTGAGTTCTCTGAAGAAGCAGACAGCTTAGCTAAGGATTACATTGACTCCGGTGTCGTTGGAAGGACAAGCTTGGAAGATTGCCGACATATTGCTTTAGCAAGTATCCACAAAGTGGATGTCCTGGCAAGCTGGAACTTCAAACACATTGTGAATTTGGACAGGATAAAGGAATATAATTCTGTTAACCTTCGTTTGGGATACGCGATGTTGGAAATCCGGAGTCCAAAAGACTTAATAAACTATAGAGATGAATAAAGAAAACAAGTCATTTGATGCTGTTCGGATGATGCGTGAAATACGTGATCGAATTAGCCAAGAAACTCAAAACATGTCATTTGAGGAGTTGAAGGCATACATCAACAAGAAGCTTGCTGAGCCTTCCACAGACCTCGGTAAAGCTTCCTGAACGACACCGCTCTTCCTTCGCTTCGGCATTCTTCTCAAGTTCAGTTGCTTTGGCAAGCAACCTAGAAGTTGTTACTTTTGATTGAGTACAACGGGAAAAAGCATGTACAGGGCAATTGAGATAGATCGAGAAAATTTGACTTTGCTTGGAGTAAAGTTTACAGACTTGGCTAAACTTGAAAAAACGGCAAATGCAATCGGATCCAATATGTTCGAAGGCTTTGAACCAACAACCGAACTAATTCAGCTTTATGTGGATTGGAGTTCGGGATCTATGTCGGATGCTGATTTATTAGCTAGACTACGCGCCATTTATGTAGTATAACTCCTACCTCATCCTCTCCGCAACCATCGCCCTTATCGCCGCCTCCTTCGCTTCCGCATTCTTCTCAAGCGCATCGGCTTTTGCCAACAACTCATCGGTAAACGCTTTGTCTTTGATGCCGCTGGCGTTGATGCGCACGTTCATGATGGCGCCCAATACCGCTGTGCGTGCACACAAGGCTCCCACACCGGCGTCGGTTACGGAGTTGGGGTTGCCAATCTCGACCATGCGCTCCATGACTTCCATGCTGGCAAAGGCGGTCTCAGCGGTGCGGTAGGGAATCTCCATGGCGTATTTCGATGCACTTTCAATGGCTGCGCTGCGTGCTTGCTTTTCATCGTCGGTGTTTTTGGGCAATGAAAACGCTTCCATTATTTTATTGAACGCCGCGGTGTCTTCATCGACCAAGTGCAAGAGCTGCTTTTGATACTCCACACCTTTCACCGCCCAGGTGCTGAACTCTTCCCAACGGTCGTCCCAGCCGCGTTTGTGCGATGAGAGGTTGGCGACCATCGCGCCCAATGATGCACCCAATGCGCCCACATACGCGCTGATGCTGCCACCACCGGGTGCAGGCGATTCACTCGCGGTTTCATCGGCAAAGGCCGTGAGGTTCATGTTCACCAAACGCTTGTTGCTGCCGAGCTTTTGCTCGATGAGGAACTCTATGATTTTCTCTTCCGGTTTGAAGGGCGCGAGATCATCAAGACCCAACGACTTCACCGCAATTTTGATTTTCTCTGTTTCTGAAATGCCCAATGAGCGCTCTTGCTTGCGGAGGAAATAATCGGCTGCATCGAGCAACGATTGCTTCGGAATCAATCCCACCAACTCGGAGCCTGTGACACGCACACCGCGCGCATCGGCCTTTTTGCAGGCTTCTTCAAACGCTACATGCACGGGCGTGATGTTGATGTTAGTGAGGTTCAAGCTCAACTGCGCAATACCATATTCTTCGATGTACCACCCTATGCCTTTCACCGATTTCAACGTGCCGGGCACGCGCTGCGGTTCGCCGCTCGCGTCGAGCATAGGCTTGCCGGTTTTGGGGTCATTCACTACGCGGCCTGCTTCCCGAATGTCGAACGCAATGGCGTTAGCGCGGCGGGTAGAGGTGGTGTTCAAGTTCACGTTGTACGCCACGAGGAAGTCGCGTGCGCCAATTACGGTGATGCCCGATTTGCGCACGCTGTCGTTCACTGTGGCAGGACCGAAATCAGGCTTCCATTCCGCAGTCGATATTTTCTCGATGGCCTCGTATTCGCCCTTACGGCAGTTGGCCAGGTTGCGACGCTCTTCACTGTTGGCGGCGTATTCATAGAAGTAGCCGGGTATGCCGAGTTCGCGTCCTACGCGCTCACCTACCTGACGAGCGATGGCCACGCATTCTTCCGTGCTCACGCCGCTGATAGGCACAAACGGACACACATCGGTGGCACCCTGGCGCGGATGTTCGCCTTTGTGTGTGCGCATATCGATGAGCTCCTGCGCTTTCTTGATGAGCTGAAAGGCAGCCTCTGCGACGGCTTCGGGCTCGCCTGCGAAGGTGATGACCGTGCGGTTGGTGCTTGCACCCGGATCTACATCCAGCAGCATAACGCCCGGAACGGTTTCAACTACAGAAGTGATGGCCTGGATTTTTGCCTTGTCGCGGCCTTCTGAAATATTGGGAATACACTCGATGATACGTTGCATGGTTGTGTGGTTTGAGGGGGCAAATATGGGAAGCTTTATGGTGAAAGGGTGAAAGGGTGAAAGGGTGAAATGTTGGGGAGCGGAGTTGTGGGTTCTAGCGCGCGATAATTACGCGCTCAATTTTATTGCGTCCGAAGCTGTACATCATTGCTCCGAGTTGATCGAGGGGCTCGGTGATGATGAGGTTCGCTTTCTTGCCGGGGGTAATGGTGCCGTGTGTAGCTTCGATGCCCATGGCATAGGCGCCGTTCAGCGTGGAGGCGTTTATGACTTCGTTGGGTGTCATGCCCATGTAGATGCACGCCAGACTATTCACCAAATTCATGTTGCCGCTTGGCGCGCTTCCCGGGTTGTAATCGGTGGCCAATGCCAACGGCAAGCCGGCATCGATGATGTGTCGTGCAGGCGTGTAGGGTATTTTGATGAACAGCGAACACCCCGGTAGCGCAACGGGCATCGTATCTGTGCCTTGCAGCGCGGCAATGTCGGCATCGGTGAGCACTTCAAGATGGTCGACACTGAGGGCATTGTATTTCACGCTGGCAGATACACCACCAATGGCATTGAACTGGTTTACGTGCGTCTTAGGGCGTAAGCCATGTTTGACGCCTGCTTCCAAAATGCGCTCGGTTTGCGCAACCGAGAAATAGTTTTCTTCACAAAACACATCGATGAACTCGGCAATGCGCTGCGAGGCGACTGCGGGAATCATCTCGGTGATAAGGTGCTCAACGTAGTGCTCGGGATTTGCTTTGTATGCTTTCGGAATGGCATGCGCGCCTAGGAACGTCGCTTTGATGGTGAGCGACGAGAGCCCCTTCAGCCGATCGATAACGCGCAGCATTTTCAATTCGCTTTCCAGGGTGAGGCCATATCCGCTTTTGATTTCCACCGCTCCCGTGCCCATAGCTTGCATTTCATTCAAACGCTTCAGGGCTGCTTCCACCAATTCGTCTTCCGGAGTATCTGCAAGCAATGCAGCCGAGTTGAGAATACCACCGCCACGCGCGGCTATCTGCTCGTAGGTGAGGCCGTGAATGCGGTCCACAAATTCACTCACGCGCGAACCGGCATACACGGTGTGCGTGTGCGAGTCGCACCAGGCGGGGAGTACCATGCGGCCATCGGCTTCGATAATCTCCAGCTCGCGCCAATCGCTGATGCCCGGCCAGTTGGACATGGTGCCGTAATCGGCAATGAGGCCGTCTTCTATGGCAAGCCATGCGTTGTCGATGCGGGGCAGATCGTTCATGGCCTTACCCGACAATTTTGCAGGGGCATCATCGTAAACGCCGATCAGCGATTGTATGTTCTTGATGAGAATGCGCGACATGTGGGCGAAGGTAAGCACAAGGTTGTTTTTAGCGGTGATGTCATCACTTAGGTCACGGCTGTTCGTCCAACACGGTGTTATCTTTGGACCGTTAATTCTGCAGATACGTTGAAAATTACCCTTTCCACTCTGGTGTTGTGCATTGCGCCCTTGCTTGCTTTTAGTCAACGGGTATGCGGAACGATTTACGATGCGGAAAGTTCACTCCCTATACCGTTCGCAGTAGTTCATTTGGTTGAAGGTGATGAGGGCGTTATTGCCGATAGTTTAGGTTCATTTTGTTTGCGCCAGCCCGAGTTGAAGTCATTTCACTTGCGTGCGGAAGCGCTGGGTTATGAAACGTCAACGCAAGTCGTAGCGGGAGGCAGTGATTATGTCACCATTCGAATTTTGCCGCGGCACCTCGATATGCATGAAGTGACCGTCTCCGGCGCCATCTCGCAGGCACGCGCTGAGAATCCCTTCCATATTGAATCGCGTAAACTGAGTGATCTTACCGCTATTACCGCCATGAACATGGGAGAAGCCATCGCTCGCATCCCCGGTGTTTATCAGTCCTCGCTCGGTAATGGCATTGCCAAGCCCGTTGTGCGCGGTATGCAAGGCATGCGCGTGGTCACGCTTATGAATGGATTACGCATTGAAAGTCAGCAGTGGGGCGGTGATCACGGCATGGGGATTTCGGAATTGGGCCTTGGTAATGTGGAAGTCATCAAAGGTCCTGCGTCTTTACTCTACGGCGCAGATGCCCTTGCGGGAGTAGTTTATTTTAATGATGCGCCTCATGCCGCCCTTCAAACGCGGGAAGTCGAAACGCAAACACTCGTGCAGAGTAATACGCAAGGGATTACGCAGCGTGTGATGTATCGCGAATCGCGTTCGAAAGTGCGCTGGCAACTGGGCGCGAGTTATGCGAATCATGCGGACTTCAAATTGCCTAACGGACGTTTTGCACAGAACTCGCGCTTTAACGAGGCGGTAGTTAAATCCGTTCTTTCGTTTAATGGAAAACGCAGCGTGCATCATCTGCGCTATTCGTTTAGTCACACAACCACCGGTATTCCGGGGCACACGCATGATTCGTTAGTCACTCCTGAGTCTTTCCAAGTGGAAGTGCAGCGCCGCAGATACACGCTGCCTGCGCAGTTCTTCAACAATCATTTTTTCTCTTCGGATAATAAATGGTTTGGTGAACGCTCGGAATTGCAATTGCTTTTAGGAGCCACATCGAATCGCTTGATTGAATACGATGAGAAGGTGACGATTCCCAGTTTGAGTATGGGGCTTACCAACGCGCTGTATACGCTGAAGTGGGTTCGGCGTGCGGCGGACGACCGTCTGAAGTTCATAACAGGCTTGCAGGGAATGCATCAATGGAATACCAATGCCCCCAATGCATCCGATCAGCTGGTGCCGAATTCCAGGACGTTCGACCAAGGGGCATACTTCTCCTCGCAGTATGGTAACTCATATTGGAATGTGCAGGCAGGGCTGCGTTACGATATGCGATTCTTATCGGCATTTCCTGCTGATGATGCCGCGTTCACGCGGCGTTACTCGGGACTGAATGCTTCCGCCGGAGCCGTTTATCACCGCGAGTGGGCCACATTCAGAGCGTCGTTCTCCAGCGGGTTTCGTGCACCGCATTTGACCGAATTGTTGAGTAATGGATTCCATCATGGAGCCTTGCGCTATGAAATCGGCGATCGCGAATTGCAACCGGAGTATGCACAGCAACTGGATTTGACGGCCGAGCTCACCGGTGAGCATTTGGTTATCGTCTACAATCCTTTTGTGAATCGCATTCGTGATTTCATTTACCTCCAACCGCTAGGTTATGCGGTAGATGGCATTCCGGCGTTCGCTTACAAGTCGCTCTCAGAAGTAATGTACTATGGAAATGATGTTGGTCTGCACTACCATCCGCATTTTGCGCACGACTTGCACTTGGAGACCACGTGGTCATACATTCACGCCGACAGCCCTGCCGATAGCAGTGTTTCCATGCTCCCGCCTCAACGGTTTCAAACGAATCTGCGCTACTCGTTTGATGGCAAGGGATTGATTCGAGTAAAGGATATCACCCTCTTGCACACGTTCATGGACGCTCAGCGCACCGTCGCGAATTTGGAAACACCCAGTGCAGCTTATCAATTGATGGATGTTGCGGTTGGATTTTCATTGGGTCGCCAGGCAAATTGGGAATTGAGGCTGGGATGCAAGAACATATTCAACGTGGAATACATCGATCACCTGTCGCGTCTGAAGAATATTGAGATGCCGGCCCCGGGAAGAAATGTTTACATCAATTTGAATTATCGTTTAAAATCAAACATCGAATAAAATCCATTATGAAATCAACAGTTTTTTTTCTCCTCGCTCTCTCAACTGCGTTGTTGGCTGTTTCATGCAAGCGCGAGAGCTGTCATGAATGTCACTACGACCTCAACGGTGCCGAAGTGGAAATCGGTGAATACTGTGGTGATGAACTTGAGGCCATCGAGGCGGAAGGCTATCGGGTGGACACCGTCACTTATGAAGTACATTGTCACGAGCATTGATCGCTTGTTAGTGTGTACTTTAGCACTATGGCGGGTAATTCATTCGGAACCCTTTTTCGCTTAACCACTTTTGGCGAGTCTCATGGACCTGCCATCGGTGGTGTTATTGATGGCATGCCTTCGGGTATCAAAGTGGAGTTGGAATATGTTCAATACGAACTCGATCGCAGAAAGCCGGGGCAAAGTGCGATTACTACGCCACGCAAGGAATCCGATCGCTTGATCATTCTCTCCGGAGTACTCGATCAGCAAACCCTTGGAACACCCATTGGATTTATGCTTCACAACGAGGATCAGCAATCGGAAGATTACGATCAGTTGAAGGATGTCTACCGTCCCGGTCATGCCGATGAAGTGTGGGAGAAGAAGTTTGGTATTCGTGATCATCGTGGCGGCGGCAGAAGTAGCGCACGCGAAACGGCGGCCCGCGTCGCCGGTGGTGCGTTTGCCAAAGTATTGCTCGCCAAGTCCGGTATGTCCGTCAACGCTTACGTCCATAGTGTCGGTAAAATCGAGGTGCCCTCATCCTATGATGAACTCGACCTCGCTGCAACAGAGGAAAGTATGGTGCGATGTCCGCATGTGCCAACCTCAGAGCGCATGATTGCGGCGATCGAAGCTGCGCGCGATGAAGGGGATAGTTTAGGCGGTACGATTATTTGCGTTTGCAAAGGATTACCGGCCGGTCTCGGTGAACCCGTATTTGATAAACTGCATGCTGTGCTGGCTCACGCCGTTCTTTCTATCAACGCCACTCAGGGTTTTGAGTTGCTTCATGGGTTCGACTCTGCAAAAACCAAAGGTTCGGAGAACAACTTACGAAACACAGGTGTGTCGGGTGGAATATCGACCGGTGATGACTTAGTCTTCCGTGTGGCCTTCAAACCTGTTTCTACTATTCGCAAAAAACAAATGGCGCGCACAACATCGGGCGAAAGGGTAGAGCTGGAAGCCGCAGGACGTCACGACCCGTGCGTGTTGCCCCGCGCAGTGCCAATTGTGGAGGCCATGGCGGCGCTGGTATTAGCCGATATGCAGTTGCTCCACAAGCGTTGATTACGACTCGCAGATTTCAAACTCGATCTCATCAATCGCTTGCAATGCACTCAGTGCATCAGCTTCAATGTTGACCTTGTTGAAGTTGCCAGAGGGAAGTCGCAATTCACTCTGATCTTGAATGATGCGCATACGCACTTGTGTTTTTCCCGCGCCATTCTGCAAGGCGGCGGAAATGCGTGTAACGAGCTCATCATTCAGTTTGTGCATCGGTATCGCAATGTCGAGGTAACGACCCATTTTCGCTCGGATATCGCAGAGCAATTCAATGCGCTGGATGCGGAATTCCAATCCATTGACTTCTGTTCCAAAACGACGTGGTTGCGCACGACCAACAACGAAGAGCTTTTCACCGCGCACCACCAGATGGCGGAACTTCAACCATTCTTCCCCAAACATCACGAAGTCTGAAGTGGTTTCGTAATCCTCCAGTTTGAACGAGCCATAAGGCTTTCCATTTTTCGATGTTTTCTCCAGCACGTCGACTACTGTTCCTGCAAGTTTGAGTTCGCGGCCGTTCACACTTTCGAGACTCTGCAACAGGCCTAATCCACCGGCGCTGCAGAAGGATGTTACCTCCAGGTTGAAGTCATCCAGCGGATGGCCGCTGATAAACATGCCGATGACTTCTTTTTCCTTCGACAACTGACTCATGGTATCCCATGGCTCTACTTTCATAGGTTGTGGTTCGGCTATCGTTGTTTCTTCGCTATCGCCGAAGAGTGACACTTGCGTGGTGTTCTTGTTGTCGCGAATCGCAGCAGCAAATCGGACTAACGTTTCAATGAAGGTTTCATTCTTTCCATCCGGTGCGAAGTAGGCTGCGCGGGCAATGCCAAACGCATCCAATGCTCCCGATAGCGCCAGATTTTCAATTGTTTTTTTGTTGGATGCCTTCGCGTCGACACGGCTTAAGAAGTCGTAAATGCTTTTGAATCGGCCATTCTTTTGTTCAGCGATAATGCTCTCTACCGCGCTTTCTCCAACGCCTTTCACCGCAGCCAAACCGAAGCGAATTTCACCTTTATCATTCACGCTGAAAAGCGACTTCGATTCGTTTACATCCGGACCCAATACCGGCAATGCTTGCTTCTTGCATTCTTGCATGAAGAAGCTCACCGATTTGATATCGCCCATGTTGTTGCTCAGCACAGCCGCCATGTATTCTGCAGGATAGTGCGCTTTGAGATAAGCCGTTTGGTAGGCAATCCAGGCGTAGCAGGTAGAGTGCGATTTGTTGAAGGCGTAACTCGCGAAAGCTTCCCAGTCGGTCCAGATTTTTTCGAGCTTATCTGCCGGATGTCCTTTGGCCATGGCACCCTCAACGAACTTGCCCTTCATCGTGTCGAGAACATCCTTCTGTTTTTTACCCATCGCTTTTCGCAGCACGTCGGCCTCTCCTTTGGTGAAGCCAGCCAGCTTTTGCGAAAGCAACATCACTTGCTCCTGATAGACGGTAATGCCGTAGGTGTCGCGCAGATAATCTTCCATGTCGGGCAGATCATACGTGATGGCTTCCTGACCGTTTTTGCGGCGCACGAACGACGGAATGTATTCCAGTGGACCCGGACGATACAAAGCGTTCATGGCGATGAGGTCATCAAACACGGTGGGCTTGAGATCCTTCATGTACTTCTGCATGCCGTCACTTTCGTACTGGAAGATGCCGACAGTGTGGCCTCGCTGGAAGAGTTGGTATGTCAGTTCATCATCGATGGGAATAGCTTCGATATCAATCTCGATGTTGTGGCGTTGCTTGATGATGCGCAGCGCGTCTTTAATCAGCGTCAGCGTTTTCAAGCCGAGGAAGTCCATCTTCAACAGACCGGCACTTTCCACCACAGAGTTATCGAACTGCGTGCACCACATGTCGCTGTCTTTCGCGGTAGAAACAGGAACATAGTTGGTAATCACATCCGGTGTGATGATCACGCCACAGGCGTGAATGCCTGTGCTGCGCACCGATCCTTCGAGAATACCGGCGAGCTTCACGACGCGGCCTTCGTGCGAATCTTCGGAGGCGATGGATCGGAGTTGCTTGGCATTAGCGAGCTCATCACCGCTGAGTTTTTCACCGAGTTTTTTATCATCCCACTGAAGTAAATCGCGCAAGTCCTGATTGTCGGGCATGTACTTGGCGATTTTATCCGTGTCGGGAAGCGGCAATTCAATTACGCGCCCGGCGTCGCGAATAGCAGACTTACCGCCCATGGTGCCGTATGTGATAATCTGCGCCACCATGTTTGCGCCGTATTTGTTGCGCACGTAGTCGATGACTTTGTCGCGGCCTTCATCATCAAAGTCGATATCGATATCGGGCATGCTTACACGCTCAGGATTCAGAAAACGCTCGAACAGAAGTTGGTACTTGATTGGGTCGACATTGGTGATTCCGATGCAGTATGCGACCGCACTTCCTGCAGCACTACCACGGCCGGGACCCACGCTCACGCTCATCTCACGTGCTTTGTTGCAAAAATCCTGAACGATGAGGAAGTAACCGGGATAACCGGTATTGGCAATAGTGGCCAACTCAAAATCCAATCGTTCACGAATGTCATCCGAGATTTCACCGTAGCGCTTTTCGGCTCCCACATAGGTGAGGTGACGGAGGAAATTATTTTCACCGCGCTTGCCGCCGTCGGTTTCGTCGGCGGCATCCTGGAACTCTGCAGGAATGTCAAACTTGGGCAGAAGTACTTCACGCGATAATTTGTACTGCTCGCATTTATCGGCTAGTGCGCGCGTATTGGTAATCGCTAAGGGAAGGTCGGCAAAGAGCGCGGCCATTTCCAGCGGCGACTTGAGGTAGTATTGATTGTTGGGAAGTCCCAGGCGGAATTCACGTCCGCGTTTGCCGATATATTTCTTTGGGCGGGAAACGAATTCCCCTTCGCGCACACACACCAGAGCGTCTTGCGCTTCACTGTCTTTTTGTTCGGTATAGTAGGAAGAATTGCAAGCGATGTACGATACACCGTGTTTGGCGCAGAGTTGAAGAAGTATGGTGTTTACGTGAGTTTCTTCCTCCAACCCGTGGCGCATGATTTCCGCATAGAAGTCTTCGCCGAAATGTTCCTTCCACCACACAAAAGCTTCTTCCGCTTTTTCTTCGCCTTCATTGAGAATCTTCCACGCGATTTCGCCATACATACCGCCGCTCAGCGCAATGATGTCTTCCTTGAATTGAAGCAAGGTTGGACGATCGATGCGTGGCACGTAATACGAACCTTGCGTATGGGCCAATGACGATAGATGCGCCAGGTTGTGGTATCCTTTTTTTGTTTTCGCTAAAAGCACAACCTGAAAACCGTTGTCCTGGTTTTTCTTATCGTGCATGTCTTTGCACAGGTTGACTTCACATCCAACGATGGGCTTTACGTTTTCCTTCAAGGCAGCGCTCACAAATTGAAAAGCGGCCATCATGTTGG
>JBKCDO010000101.1:0-2944 GCA_046304755.1 Flavobacteriales bacterium | reverse complement strand
GGGGTTATCGACGTGAGTAGCGACGCACTGCAAAACAGAGACTACCGCGTGGGCTCCATGGATATTCAGCGGTGGGAAGAGCAACATGCGACAACCATCGACCATAAAATCGTGTTCTTCCGCACCGGCTATGGCCGCTATTATCCCAATCGCGAAACGTACTTCGGGACGAGCCTTCGCGGCGCTGAAGCCATCCCGCAGCTTCACTTTCCGGGCATCGCTGCAGAAGCCGCCGACTGGATCGTCAAAAACAGAAAGGTGAAAGCCGTTGGTCTCGATACACCCAGCCTCGACTACGGACAATCGACCGACTTCCTCACCCACCGCTTGCTGATGGAACATAATATTCCCGGTTTTGAAAATGTGGCCCACCTCGATTCACTGCCCGAAACCGGTGCGTATGTCGTGGCGCTTCCTATGAAAGTCGCGCAGGGCAGTGGTGCTCCTTTGCGCATTATTGCGTGCGTAACGAAGACCAACTAATCCAAGAGCTTCAAGCGCTTCCGCATTTTTTCGGAATAGCAATCCTCCCACTTATCAACGCCAACAATTCATAACTCGCCGGCGCGGCGCCTACGGCAATTGACTTCGTTTTTACCTTGAGGCCCAATTGTTGTCAAGCACGCAGGACATGAAAAAACTCCTCTGGATTCTATTGTTGTTGCCCGCCCTTCAACTGGCCGCGCAGCCCAATCGCACCTACACCATCAAAGACAAAAAAGCCATCAAGGCGTTTGAAGAAGCGCTGGCTGTCTATGATCAATTCAACTATACGCAGGCATTGGACATGATGATTAAGCTGACTGCGGAGAAGCCTGATTTCATTGAAGCCCAGCTCATGCTCGCGCAACTCTACGATGAAACGGGACAAACCGACAAGGCCATCGATCCTTTGAAAAAAGCGATTCAACTCGATGAGAAATTCTATCCTGCAGCTTGGATGATGCTCGCCGAATGCTACTTCTCGCAAGGCAATTACGACGAGACAGAAAAAGCCATTTCCAAATTCATCCCCTATCCCAAGCAAGACATGAAGCAGGAGAAGCGCGCGCAACTCATCCTCAGCAGTTGCATCTTCGCCAAGCGCGCACTGCAATACCCCGTTCCATTCGAGCCGATAAACCTCGGCCCGGAGGTCAACACCGAGTTCAATGAGTATTACCCTTGCATCACCGCCGACGAACGTACCCTCCTCTTCACACGACTGCTCGTAGATCCGCAAACAGCGGGACGCAAGCAAGAGGATTTCTTTCTGGCGAAAAAAGGAACCGACGGCTGGGAAACCGCGCAACCCGTGGCTGAAATCAACACCACCAAAAACGAGGGAGCTCCCACCCTCAGCGCCGATGGTCAAATGCTCATCTTCACCGCATGCGAATCAGCGGATGGCTCCTGGGGCGGCACCCGACAAGGCAAAGGCAGTTGCGACCTCTTCTACTCCATGCGCACCGCCACCGGCTGGACACCTGCCGAAAATATGGGCGACAACATCAATAGCGGCACCTGGGAAAGCCAGCCCAGCTTCGCCGCCAACGGTCGCACACTCTACTTCGTTAGAGGCAAGCGCACCGCAAGCGGAATCAAAGAGCAAGACATCTTCTACAGCTACTTGCGAGATGATGGTGGATGGGCCGTGCCCATGAAAGTACCCGGTCGCGTAAATACCGTGTTCGAAGAAGAAAGCGTCATGATTCACCCCGATGGTCACACCCTGTACTTCAGTAGCAACGGGCATTCCGGCATGGGCGGACTCGATATCTTCATGAGCCGCTTGTTGCCCAACGGCGATTGGGATGCCCCCGTTAATCTCGGTTACCCCATCAATACGTATAAAGACGAGAACTCGATTCAAGTAACTGCCAAGGGTGACATCGCGCTGTTTGCCAGCGACCGCTTCGGTGGTCAGGGAGGCTTAGACCTGTATCAATTCAACATGCCTGAGCGTGTGCGCCCTTCGCTGGTGACGTATGTAGAAGGCGTGGTGAGCGACAAACTCAGTTTCAAAAAACTGGAAGCGCATCTGGAGTTGATTGATTTGGAAACCGGTAAAACGATTACGGAGTCCTACAGTAACAAAGGCACCGGTGATTTTCTCTTGTGCATTCCCGGTGGTAAAGACTACGCGCTCAACGTGAGCAAAGAAGGATACCTCTTCCATTCTGAAAATTTTTCGCTGAAAAACTTCAAGGGATACGAGCCCTACAAACTCAACATTCAATTGCAGAAGTTACGTCCGGGTGCGACGATCGTGCTCAACAACGTGTTCTTTGAAACGAATAAATATGACCTGTTGCCGGCGTCCATGGTAGAGCTCGACCGCCTGGTAACGCTGCTCCAGCAAAACCCGGAAAAGAAAATCGAGATTGGCGGTCATACCGATAATGTCGGAAGCGATGAAGCCAACTTACTCCTCTCCGATCAACGTGCGGCCAGCGTGGTGAGTTATCTGGTGAAAAAAGGAATCGCCGCCGATCGCCTTACTGCGAAAGGTTATGGCGAAACCCTGCCTGTAGCGACCAACGACACCGATGCCGGCCGCGCCAAAAATCGTCGCACGGAATTCAAGGTCATTCAATAGGCGTTACTTTGCCCTCGCATTCGGGCCATGAAGATTATCAGACCGCATCATACCCTGCTTGTACTCGTCGCACTGGCCGCTGCCACTGCCCTGGTGGCTTTTCTCTTCCCCGACAACGGCATTGCCCTCGGCGAGGTGAAGCTGAACTTCAAGCCGTGGTTTGGCAAGGCTGATACAACTGCAGTTATTCCCGCGCCTGACATTGACGCGCACTTGGCCGCATTGGATTCACTGGCTGCCGAGCCCGTGGATACTGCCGTCAACTATGCCCGCAAGGAATCCATTGCTTCGCTGCAATTTGCGAATGCCGATGCCACATCGTTTCACTATTTCTTCCGTTCTCTCGAAGAAGCTGCGCAAGGCGAG
>JBKCDO010000100.1:0-13731 GCA_046304755.1 Flavobacteriales bacterium | reverse complement strand
GTTGCAGGTCGTGTGTGACGGGACACAAAAACGACGCTTTCCGTGCTCCGAACTTCGACATCCACAGCAGAAGCGGATTGCGTTTGTTGGCGTTGATAGGGTCGTAGCCTGTCCAATGCTCGGTTACGATGTAAGGCAAATTGAATTTACTGTGAAGCCATCGCGGCTGCCACCCATGAGGCCAAAGCACATTGTGGTGGACGATATCAAACTGAATTTTTTTGGAACGAATAAGATGGTAGACACCTTTCATGAACGCTTTTCGTTTGGCGAAGAATCCGGGCTTGCAATACACGATGACGGTATGCACGTTTTTCTCGCTGTGCTCTTCTATTTTGGGAGGGCCTTGCCACTGTGGCATTGAGGCTACGTATAACACCCACACATCACAGCGTGTTGCAACGGCCTCGGCATGGCGTTGCACGAAGTTGCCCAGCGTATTATGCGCTTTGCTGGGATACCAGCCCGAGGTAAATAGTATGGAGAGGCGCTTACTGCTCACAACAATTTGGTGGCTGCAATCTAAGCGCAAACGATTACATGATTTTCTTGTTGGTTCTGTAGAAAAAATACACTTAATTTGCACCCGCATTTTAGACGGTGGTCGTAGCTCAGTTGGTAGAGCCCCAGATTGTGGTTCTGGTTGTCGTGGGTTCGATCCCCATCGATCACCCTAAATGAAAAAGGTCCTGAAAAGGACCTTTTTTTTATGGCTTCAATTCAGAGGCAATGCCATTCACAAAGTCTTCCAGTACACGTGCTTGATTAGCAGAGGTGCATCCCGAAAATCCGGTCAAATCGGAATAGGTAATCGTTTTATTGTAGGCATCGAGCAGGGGTCCTGCCAGCGGCATATAGCTCCAGTGCCAGGCCTCTTCGTCATATCCGCTGCGACCGTCCTTTTTGGAAGTATAGGTTTGATAGAATCCAAACTCAGCGGCGTGCGCGGTAAGCCACTGATAGATGATTAAGCCTTTTCCTTGCTTGAAAAAGCCGGGTTCAAGGCTATTCATATCAATGTCAGTTCCCCAATGATGCCTGCTGGTGCCGGGCATACTGCTGAATTTCATGATATCGGTGATGCGCTCCAAATCTGACTTGCCCTCGTATTGCGGACGTTTCCATTTGCGCTCCCAGATGGCTTTCTGTGCATCGAAGTTGCGCGTGGCTGAGATAATGGTCAGCGTTACGCCATCTTTTATCGCTGCTGCGTGCATGCGCTTGAAGGATGCGTACGCCTCTTTTCGCAGGTAGATATCGCTCTTGGTGGAATAGCGCGCCTCTATCAACTGAAAGTCGGGATGCTTGGCAGGATTGAATTTTCCCAGCAAGTCTTCTCGACTAAATAGCGGAAGCGAATCTTCGATCGCGTTGTTGGCAGCATATCCAATGCTGTGAAAGGAAGCTACAAAAGCTACCCAAAACAGCCATCGAACGGTGCGCTTCAACATCAGTGTATTCCTTTGGAAGCCAGGTAGCGCTCTGAATCCAGGGCTGCCATGCAACCTGTGCCGGCAGCGGTAACCGCCTGACGGTAGGTTTTATCAGCAGCATCGCCGGCTACAAAAACACCTTCAATATTCGTTTTGGATGATCCGGGTACATTGAGAATGTAACCGGTTTCATCGGTATTGATCCAAGGCTTGAACACATCGGTATTGGGCTTGTGACCAATGGCAACGAAGAACCCGGTTGCCTTCAACGTGCGCTGTTCGCCTGTTACACGGTTTTTCACCAATACGGCTTCCACTCCCTGATCGCCGAGCAAATCTTCAGTTTCAGTATTCCAAAGCACTTCAATGTTTGGAGTGCTGGTTACACGGTGCTGCATGGCTTTGGAAGCACGCATTTTATCGCCGCGAACAAGCATATACACTTGCTTGCAGAGTTTGGCCAGGTAGGTAGCTTCTTCTGCCGCAGTGTCGCCTGCGCCTACAATCACGACATCCTGATTGCGATAAAAGAATCCGTCGCATACCGCGCATGCACTGACGCCGCCGCCAAGTTCACGCAAACGGGTTTCGTTGGGAAGCCCAAGCCACTTGGCACTGGCGCCCGTTGAGATGATGACTGCATCAGCAGAGATGGTGTGCTTGCCATTGTCGATTTCCACCCAATGCTTTGGACCTGTGAAGTCCACTTTGGTCACCCAGCCACTGCGCACGTCGGTATCAAAACGAAGTGCTTGATTTTTTAAATCCGTCATCATCGCCGGGCCATTCACGCCTTGCGGATATCCGGGGAAGTTGTCGACCTCAGTGGTGTCCATCAATTGTCCTCCCGGTTGTGAACCCTCGTACATAACAGGTTTCATATCTGCACGAGCAGCGTAAATAGCAGCTGTATAACCGGCGGGACCGCTCCCGATAATGAGGCATTTCACGTGTTCTTTGGCTTCCATCATCTCTAAATTTTATGGGTGCAAATATACCTGCGACGTTAGGTTCACAATGTAGCTGATGTGACACAACTGTTAATTAGGATTAATCTCAACTGCCATGGTTGGCGAGGTCGCTTGTAGTGTAGTTTTACGCAATCATGAGACGCCTGTTTTCTCCTGCTACACGCGAAAATATCCGCATTGCCTGGTTGGCTATCGGTAGCCAACGGCTGCGTGCGATTATTACGGTGAGCATCATCGCGCTCGGGATTATGGCTCTGGTGGCGATGATAACAGCCACACAGGCGCTGGAGAATAAGGTCAACAAGGAGTTTTCACGATTGGGGAGTAACACCTTCACCTTGCGCGCAGGCTACTTGGGCGGGCGCAATGGAAGAGCGGAGCGCAAGAATGAGCCGATTACCTATATACAAGCGCAGCGATTCACCAAGGAATTGGATTGGGATGCAACGGTTTCAATGACCTCACTGGGTTCATTCAATGCAACCTTGCGACACGACAATATCAAATCGAATCCGAATATTCGGGTGTTGGGCTGTGAACCGACGTATCTGGAGCTCTCCGGTTATGAGTTGGCTTCAGGACGGAATTTCAGCGAAGGCGAAATGACCAACGGTTCGAATGTGGTCATTTTAGGCAGTGATGTGGTAACTAAATTATTTGAAGAGAATAATCCCATTGGCAGGGAAGTTTTTATCGGCAGCTATCGGTATGAAGTGATAGGCGCCATGGCCAGCAAGGGCAATACGTTCGGGATGTCGGGCGATAATCAGTGTTTGGTGCCGGTTGGAAATGTGCGCAAAAACATGGCCACCAAAGACACGGAGTTTACCTTAAATGTGCGAGTGAATGATGTGAAAAAATTGGATGCGGCCATGGACGAGGCCAGAGGGCTCATGCGAGCCATACGCGGCAATATGCCCGGCGAGGATGACTCATTTGAGCTATTCAAGAGTGATCAGATTGCGCGTGACCTGAATGATCTGACATCGAATATCACCATTGGAGCGTCCATCATTGGTGTGATTACCTTACTGGGTGCTGCCATTGGTTTGATGAATATTATGCTGGTGTCGGTAACAGAGCGAACGCGTGAAATCGGCACCCGCAAGGCGATTGGTGCCAGCGCGGCAACCATTCGTTCTCAGTTTTTGATTGAGTCTATTATGATCGGACAGCTCGGGGGAGTTGTTGGAATTTTTCTCGGAATATTGGCGGGCAACGTGGTTTCTCTTTTTGTAGGTACAAGCTTCACGGTGCCCTGGGCCTGGATTTTCATTGGGGTCACCATTTGCTTTTTTGTAAGTGTGGTGAGCGGTTACTATCCTGCGCGTAAAGCGGCGCTCTTAGATCCAATCGAAGCCCTGCGCTATGAATAATCAGCCTAAACGGTGAGCCTGGAGATGCGATCAATACGTGTGAGTTCACGTTCAATAGCCCACGCTATTTTATTGTCAATCGGTCCTGATTTCAGCGCTTGTAAGAGTTTTCCGGTATCGATCATTTCCCTCGAATTGACTTCCTCCGGCAGTGCTTCCGCGTATTCATTAAAGAGCATTTTGAAGAGTGCCATGTAATACTCCTGCGCCAGTATGAGCGCGTTCATAATCGGCTTGAGTGCTGCGAAAGAGTTGGTTTGTGTAAGCTGAAGTTTCAGTTCACTAAGATGTTGCTCGTAGTTCTCTAGAAATTCAATGCGATTCGCCGGAAGAGAATTCCACTCTTTTGGTTTTTCTTCACACGCTTCTTCGAGCGACAACGGCGCGGCCAGTGATTCCGCATGAATGAGCGTGTTCAATGGTTCCTGCTTTTTGCGCAGCAGTGTAGGTACCATGTATTTGCTCAGGATTTCCTTTTTGAAATCAAAGAGCAGTAATTCAATTTGTTCGCGAATCGTTTCTTTATCATCGGAAGGATTTAATCCCAGCAGTTCCATAGCCATTTGCATCGTCATATTAGTCATTTCGGTTACGGATGGGATTGGGAGAGGTTTCGCACTTTGGCCTGATTTTTATCAACGCGGTCGGCCGCCGCGACAAAGTTAACGCCCCTTGCTTGCTGCAACACTGTCGAGTGGCTTTTGAAATATTTCCAACCGCTTATTTTTGCTCCATTATCTTATGACCATGAAGAAAATGACCCTCTTGTTGTGCCTGACAACACTGCTATTAAACGCATTTGCCTCCGATTCCGATTCACTCCAACGCCCCGCGGTCAAAGGGATCGTAAAGGTGAGTGGAACCCTCAGCGCCATGAAGACCGGTCGTTTGTATCTCTTCGAATCCTTTGGAAGGTCCGTGACCAAAATCGATAGCGCCCTCATCACCAATGGCGCGTTTGTTTTTCCTGAACGGGAAGTGGAACTCGGCATTTACATGATTGGTTTGCACGAGAATAACATGTGCCCGGTGATTTTAAACCCGGTGGAGAAGGACATTGCTCTTCGATTCACGTCAGCGAAACTCGAGAACAGCATGACTTCGGAAAACTCGCGGGAGAATCAAGGCTGGGGGCGTTACATGCAACAGGAGCCGGCTTTGTTGAAGGCTATTAAAGACGCCCGTGTAGGCGGTGCTAAAAACCCGGACCAGAAGGCAACATTCGATGCCACGGTTGCGGCGAAGGAGAAAGAACTGCTCGATTTGCAAAACACGTTAATCAAAGAATACGAGGGCACACAACTCGCCAAACTGTTGTATTGGAAGCAGGAGCCGAATAAGACCGACATCAATAAATACTGGAGTAATATTGATTTTGGCGATGTGAGCATCATCCGCAGTAAAATCCTGACCGATCGTATCGAGAATTTTATGAGAGCCTTCAGTAAAGGGAATGAAAGTGGTTTCTATAACTGCATTTCGGTTGTGGTCGAACGCGCCAAGGAAAATGACGCAATATTGGATTTTGCCCTCAACCAAATGCTGGTTGGATTTTATGAAAGCAGCATGGAGAATGTCTGTCTTTATATCATCGACAACTACATCAACGGCGATGCGTGTGGTGATGCCGACATAAGTAACGTAGTAAAAAGCACAGCTGAAAGTATTGAGCGGTTGTCCATTGGTCACATGCCTCCGAATATCGCGATGACAGGTAGCAACGCAGAGGACATCGATCTGATGAAACTCGCTGCGACAAAGAAGTACACCCTGGTGCTTTTCTGGAGCAGCTTCTGCGAGCATTGCAAAGGCGAGGCACCGGAAGTGACGGCATGCTACAACACCTGGAACAAAAAAGGATTTGAGATTTTAGGTGTTTCCATTGATCGCAGTGAGGCGGCATGGAAGCAAGCCATAACCGAGCGCGGATTTACTTTTCCGAATGTCTGTGGCATGAAGGATTTTCAATCGCCTGTGGCAAAGGACTACCGTGTTTCTCGCACACCGGCGTTCTTCCTCTTAAACCCAAAGGGTGAAATCGTTTTGAAGCCGAAAAGCATCCGCGAGGTGCAACAATATTTAGCCAAGAATTTGAAGTAACAAAAAGGGCCGCAGTGAGCGGCCCTTTTGATATCTAATGGTTGAAGCTTATGCCCAGCTGGCAATCTTTTCTGCTTTGTAAGCACCGGCTTCCAATTTTTCACGCACTTTCTTGAATGATTCGATGGTGTAGTTGACGTCTTCCAGCGTGTGCACCACCGTTGGAATCAGACGCAACATGATAACGTCCTTTGGAACCACCGGATACACTACGATTGAACAGAAGATATTGTAAGTCTCACGCAGTTCGAGCGTAACGTTGGTGGCTTCACCCAAAGATCCTTTGAGGAATACCGGAGTTACGACCGAATTCGTATGTCCGATATCGAAACCGGCTTTTTTCAATCCGGTTTGCAATTCACCGGCCACGTGCCAGAGCTGTTGTTGCAATTCCGGCATCGAGCGCAGCATCTCCAGACGCTTCAATGCACCAATAACGATTGGCATTGGAAGCGCCTTAGCAAAGGTTTGTGAGCGCATGTTGTAGCGCAGGTATTCAATCACATGTTCATCGCTGGCTACGAATGCGCCGACGGTCGCCATTGCCTTAGCGAAGGTTCCGAAGTACACGTCAATATCTTTCTGAACGCCTTGGGCATCACCTGCGCCGCGGCCGTTTTCACCGATAGAGCCAAAACCATGGGCATCATCCACAAAGAGACGGAAACCGTATTCTTTTTTGTACGAAACGATTTCCTTGAGTTTGCCCTGATCGCCCGCCATTCCGAATACACCCTCGGTGAGCACCAGAATGCCACCACCGGTTTTATCGGTCACCGTCTTGGCGTGCTTCAGCTGCTTTTCGAAGCTCTCCATGTCGTTGTGCTGGAATACGAAGCGCTTGCCATGGTGGAGACGAATACCGTCAACCATGCAGGCGTGACATTCGCTGTCATACACGATGACGTCGTGACGGCTCACCAGCGCTTCGATAGCGCTCATGCAACCTTGATAGCCATAATTCAGCAAAAAGGCGTCGTCTTTTTGCATGAATGAGGCGAGTTCAGACTCGAGTTGTTCGTGATACTTGGTTTGACCGCTCATCATGCGGGCACCCATCGGATAGGCCATGCCCCACTGGGCCGCAGCCTCTGCATCCACTTTGCGGATTTCAGGGTGATTGGCTAGACCGATATAGTTATTGAGGCTCCATACGAGCACCTCTTTACCACGGAAGGTCATGTGTGGTCCGAGTTCTCCTTCTAATTTGGGAAAGGTGAAGTAACCGTGTGATTCTTTCGAGTGTTGTCCCAGAGGACCACGGTTTTTCGCGATACGATCAAAAATATCCAAGGTATTGAGTTTTAAAATTTCGAATCAAAATTACGTCAGCTCAGGGCAATTTGAAGCAGCGCCGGTTGCAGTTATAAACAGCAGAGGCCTTTACATTTTTTAATAGCGTTGCGCATCCGGGCGCGTCATGCGTTGAACACTTCGCTTATTTTCGCGCTCGGTTTGATGAAATTATCTGCTCATACAATCATCTTTCTTTTCGCCGCGCTGTTGCTTACCATCGGCGGGTGCAGTGAATACAACAAGGTGCTTAAAAGCACGGACATCGAGTATAAATACACCAAGGCGATTGAGTATTACAACGACGAATCCTATTACAAAGCACTTCCGATTTTGGAAGAACTCATCGGCCTTACGCGAGGTACGCAGCGGGCTGAAGATGTGTATTACTATTACGCGAAAAGTCATTTCGGGGTGGAGGACTTCTACCTGGCCAATTATTACCTAAAGACATTCAACAAGACATTTTCGAATAGTCCGCGCTCGGAAGAGTGTTTGTTTCTGGCCGCTGAATGCAGCTATCAGCTGTCGCCGTCCTATTCATTGGATCAAACCGATACCCGCAATGCCATTGATGAGTATCAGCTGTTTCTGGATAAATACCCGCACAGTCATTTGAAGGACTCGGCCAACCATCAAATCGATCGACTCAATTTCAAGTTGGAGCGCAAGGCCTTTGAAAATGCCTCTCAGTTTGCTAAAACCCTGAAATACAAGGCTGCGGTTTCAGCCTTAAAGGACTTTTTGCGGGAGTATCCGGCCTCCCAATACCGCGAAGAGGCAATGTATCTAATTGTGAAATGTCAGTATTTGCTTGCGGAGGGGAGTATCGAGGAGAAGAAATTGGAACGAATGCGGGCGGTTGGTGAAAATTATCGTACATTCGCAGCCGCTTTTCCTGAAAGTGCATACCTGGCCGATGCCGAGTCCTATTTTCGAAGGAGCGAGCGACAAGTAGAAAAATTGAGTTCCATTTCAATAGCACAACCCGAAAAATGAGCACGTACAAGAATTCAACAGCAGCGAAAACAACCATCACCCGCAACACAAGCGAATTGTATGATAAGGTCGATGGCAACTTGTTTGAAACCATCGTTTTGTTGACCAAGCGTTCGAATCAAATCAGCCGTGAAATGAAAGAGGAGCTTTCTCAAAAGCTCGAAGAGTTTGGAAGCAACAGCGACAACCTCGAGGAAGTGTTTGAAAACCGCGAGCAGATTGAAATCAGCCGCCATTACGAGCGCCTCCCAAAGCCCCACAGTATTGCAGTGCAGGAGTTGATTGACGGTGCGGTTCACTACCGTTACCCGGAAGAAGTAAAAGACAATCAGTAATCACTGATGAAAGCATAACAAGAAAGATGGTCACAAGGCCATCTTTCTTATTTTAGACCCACGCCATGTTGAACGGAAAGAAGATCATTGTCGGAGTCACAGGAAGTATTGCAGCTTACAAGGCGGCATACTTGGTGCGCTTGCTGGTGCAGTCGGGGGCGGAAGTGAAAGTGGTGCTTACCAAGGGAGCTTTGGAATTCATCACCCCACTGACATTTTCGACGTTGAGCAAGCATCCTGTCCATTCCGATTTTACGGAAAACAAGGACAAGGGAGAATGGGTCAATCACGTGGAATTGGCGCTGTGGGCGGATATGATGATTATCGCACCGCTTTCCGCCAATACCTTAAGCAAAATGGCGCACGGTCAGTGCGACAGTTTCTTTATGGCGGTGTATATGAGCACACGATGTCCCATAATGGTGGCTCCGGCAATGGATCATGACATGTTTCTGCATGGTGCGACGCAGGCTAATATGAAGAAGCTTGAAGAATTTGGACACAAGGTCATTGCTCCCGAGGATGGTGAGCTTGCCAGTGGACTGATAGGTAAGGGGCGAATGGCTGAACCTGAGAAAATTCTGAACGCGGTTATCGATCACTTCGGAGGTTCGCAGCCACTGGGCGGTAGAAGGGTACTGGTAACTGCCGGACCAACTTACGAGCGCATCGATCCCGTTCGATTCATTGGTAATTTTTCATCCGGAAAAATGGGATTTGCACTGGCTGAAGAACTCGCCAATCAAGGTGCTCAGGTGGTGCTCGTGACAGGGCCTGTGCATCTAAACGTGACGCATCCCATGGTTCAACGCATCAACGTGATGTCAGCCCGGGAAATGCTGGACGCCTGTGTTGCGGAATTCACAAACTGCGATGCTGCAGTGCTTTCTGCCGCAGTAGCCGATTACAAGCCGTCTCAAGTTGCCGATCAAAAGGTGAAGAAGCAGGAGGAGCACTGGCAACTCGCCATGACGCGCACTCCCGATATCGCAGCCACTTTGGGAGGCATGAAAAATCCGGGCCAGCGATTGATTGGCTTTGCGCTGGAAACGGAGTCGGAAATCGAACATGCCAAGGGAAAACTCGAGCGCAAGAATATGGATATGATTGTGCTGAATTCCCTGCGTGACGAAGGAGCGGGCTTTGCAACCGATACCAACAAAATCACCTTAATTTGGCCGAACAATAAAACCCGGGAGTTTGGGTTGAAGCCCAAGTCTGCCGTGGCCGCTGATATTGTTGCCGGCATTGTGGATTTATTTTAATATGAAGAAACTAGTTATCCTGATACTCTGTGTTTGCGTCGGTTTCGCGCTGAAGGCGCAAGAGCTGAACGCAACGGTGAATGTGCTTATACCGCAGCAGGTGACCTCACCTCCTGAGCTTTTCAATACCATGAAAAGTACTATCACAGAATTTCTCAATGGTCGTAAATGGTCAAAGGACACCTGGCAAAACAGTGAGCGCATTCAGTGTACGTTCCAAATCACCATCGAACAGCAAGTCGACAACCGCTCCTTCAAGGGAAGCTTGCAGGTGACCAGCAGTCGTCCGGTATACAATGCAGAATACAAAACATCGGTGCTGAACATCAATGATCGTGACTTTGAATTTCAGTTTCAGGAAAACACCATGATTCAATGGAGTAATGATCAGCACCGTGATAATCTCAGTAGTGTGCTGGCCTTCTATGCCAACTTGATTCTGGCGATGGATTACGATACGTTTGCGTTAGAGGGTGGTACAGATTATTACCTCATGTGTCAGACCATCATCAATAACGCGCAAAACGCGCCGGAGCCCGGATGGCGAAGCAATGAAAAGGGACGTCAGAATCGCTTTTGGTATGTCGAAAATATTTTGTCGCAATCATTCAAGCCTATTCGCGAGTTGCTTTACACTTATCATCGTAAGGGATTGGATAAAATGACCATTGATCAGCAAGGCGCAATCACTGCCATGACTGAGTCGCTGATGGGTTTAAAAGATGTGCACCGAATCAAGCCATCGTCCTATAACATGCAAGTGCTGTTCTATGCGAAAGCAGACGAGGTGGTGAATATCTACAAGCCACGGAGCATGGAGGAAAAACAGCCCATATCAGAGTTGTGCAAACTCATTGATCCCGGTAACATTACCAAGTACGAAAAGATTGTTCAATAATCCAATCTCGCGTTCATGTTGAAGTCCTTGACCATTAGCAATTACGCGCTGATTGATAATTCGGCGCTGCAACCGGAGTCGGGCTTTACGGCCATTACCGGTGAAACGGGAAGTGGTAAATCCATCCTGCTTGGTGCCTTTGGCTTACTGCTCGGAGAACGTGCAGACCAAAAGGCGATTCGCGATGAGTCGAAAAAGTGCATTGTTGAAGCTGTCTTTGATTTGAAGGAAATGGCGCTGGAGCATTTTTTTCAGGACAACGATCTGGATTATGAGCAGCGCACTACTGTGCGTCGTGAGATTGCTCCGGGTGGCAAGAGCAGAGCGTTCATCAACGATACGCCCGTTCAATTAAATGTGTTGAAAGCACTGGGTGCACAGCTGGTGGATATTCATAGTCAGCATGAGAATTCGCTGTTGAGTGAACGTGCATTCCGATTTTCGGTATTGGATGCATTCGCGGCAAATAGTCCATTGCTGGTTCGATATCGCACCGCTTATGATGCCTGGAAAACGGCCACTGCCGACCTAGAGGAGTTGATGCGCAGCCAAGGATTATGGCAGCAGGAAATGGATTATATCCAGTTTCAGTTGCAGGAATTGCGCAAGGCTGAATTGCACGATCTTCACCAGGAAAGCCTCGAGCAGGAACTTAATGTTCTGAACAACGCGGAGCAGATTAAAGGTTCTTTGGAAATTGCTTACGGTTTAATCGAGGGCGATGAAAACAGCGCTTTCCAACTTATCAATAGAGCCAAATCTCAACTTTCGAAATTGGGCAGCGAGCACAATGCGTTGAATGAGTATATCACCCGATTGGAAAGTTCGCTGGTTGAATTGCGTGAGTTAGCGCGTGATATGGAAGGATTTTCTAATCGCGTTGAAGTGGATGACCGAAAAGCGCAGCTGCTGAGTGAACGACTTTCGGCATTGTATTCTTTGCAGAAGAAACATCGCTTAAATACAGTGGAAGAATTGGTGCAGTTGGAAATCGAATTGGCCAATAAGGTTGAGCGTTCCAATACGAGCGACGAACGCATAGAGCAATTGCAAAAGCAATGTGCTGAGCTAGAGAAAGACCTTAAAGCACTTGGTGAAGAACTGCATAAAACGCGCATGAAAGGGGCAACGCGCGCGGAAAAAGAAATGGCAGGCTACTTCACTCAATTGAGCATGGAGCACGCAGGTGTGTCGTTGCGCGTCGAAAAGGGCGATGTCTTCCATGCGATGGGTATGGACGAAGTTTCTTTTCTATTCAAAGCCAATAAGGGTTCACAATTTCAGCCGATCCATAAGGTAGCCAGTGGCGGTGAGCTTTCGCGCGTGATGCTTGCTATCAAAGCCTCTATCAGTAAACACCGTCGGTTGCCGGTGTTGATTCTCGATGAAATCGATCAGGGCGTGAGTGGAGAAGTGGGGCAGAAAATTGGGCGCATACTTAAGGAAATGAGTTCAGAAATGCAGTTGATTGTAATTACGCATTTGCCACAAATCGCCGGAAAATCTGACCATCATTGGAAGGTGCGGAAATTTGCCGACGATACCACAACATACACGGAGGTCATTGCACTTGAAGGTGAAGACCGCATCAATGAACTCGCCGAAATGCTCAGTGGTAAAAAACTCACTGCAGCGTCGTTGGCCAACGCTCGCGAGTTACTCGCGTAGTTTTAGAATTCGGCGTTTTGCGGTGTGCGTGGGAATGGAATAACGTCACGGATATTCGACATTCCTGTCACAAACATGATCAGTCGTTCGAAGCCCATTCCAAAGCCGGCATGCACACAGGTTCCGAACTTACGCGTTTCGAGATACCACCAAATATGATCTTCCGGAATATTGAATTGCGCACATTTTTCACGCAGCACTTCATAACGCTCTTCGCGTTGTGAGCCGCCAATGATTTCTCCGATTCCGGGCACCAGAATATCCATCGCTGCAACAGTCTTACGACCTTGTGCGTCGGGTTCATTCATGCGCATGTAAAAGGCCTTGATAGCGGCAGGATAGCCGGTAATGATAACAGGCTTTTGGAAGTGTTTCTCCACGAGATAGCGCTCGTGCTCACTTTGCATGTCGATACCCCATTCAACCGGGTATTTGAATTTCTTCTTTTTGAAATGATTTGAGTTGAGCAGAATATCGATGGCCTCTGTATAGGTGATGCGTTCGAATTCATTGCTGACAATCATGTTCAAACGCTCGAGGAGCGGCATGGATTGGCGCTCATCGACGGGTTTTTGTTTGTCTTCGTTGAGCTCGCGTTCTTGCAGGAATTCAAGATCTTCTTTACAGTGATCAAGTGCATATTGAATGCAGAATTTCAGACACGCTTCTCCAAGATCCATGTTGTCGCGGATATCATTGAAGGCTACTTCCGGTTCGATCATCCAGAACTCGGCCAGGTGACGGCTGGTGTTGGAGTTTTCAGCGCGGAAGGTGGGACCGAAGGTGTATACTTTTCCTAAAGCCAATGCTGCAAGCTCTGCTTCCAGCTGACCGCTAACGGTGAGGTTGGTGGGTTTTCCAAAAAAATCTTCCGAGAAATCGACGGTGCCTTTGGCAGCGATTTCATCGAGATTCAGATTGGTCACACGAAACATTTCGCCTGCGCCTTCTGCATCACTGCCGGTAATGATTGGAGCGTGCAGATAATAGAAGCCGCCATCATTAAAGAACTTATGAATGGCAAATGCTAAGTGATGGCGAATGCGGAATACCGCTCCAAAGGTGTTTGTGCGGAAACGCAAGTGCGCTTTTTCACGCAGAAACTCCAGCGAGTGGCGCTTCATCTGAATGGGATATTCATTGGGATCGCAATCACCCAAAATTTCAAGCGTTTCGCAAATGATTTCTATATCCTGTCCTTTGCCCAGACTCTTTTGAACTTTACCTGTTGCTGCTACGGACGCGCCGGTTTGCAAGCGCTTCAAGGTCGACTCTCCGTGCAATTCTTTGCTTACCACGACCTGCATCGTACGGATGGTTGAACCATCAGAGACAGAGAGGAATTGATCGTTACGCAAGGTGCGCACCCAACCGCGAACGGTGACTGTTGTGT
>JBKCDO010000099.1:0-7428 GCA_046304755.1 Flavobacteriales bacterium | reverse complement strand
GATGTTGCGCGGGCTGAATAGATACCCGCGGCTGATGCTGTAAACGTAGCTCCCGTTGCACCTGAGAGTGCAACTCCGTCCTTCTCCCACTGAATTGTTGAGCCATTTGAAGCTGTGGCAGTCAATTGAACACTGCCACCTTCGCAGAAACTCACGGGACCATCGGCTGAGATGCTTATGGTTGGCGTTTCATTTACGGTAATCTGTGTAGCAGCCGAAGTCGCAAAGCAACCATTGGCCGCTGTAACCTGCACGGTGTAACTGCCGCCTTGTGTTGCCAGCAGGGAAGATGCAGCAGCGCCGCTTAGCGCCGAACCATCGCGGTTCCATTCATACGACAATCCGTCGCCGCTGTTGGCTTGCAGCGTTACGCTGTTACCCGAACACACATTTACATTGCCCGATGGGGTGATGCTTGCGGAAGGAACCGTCAATGCTGTAATCGCTTGCGGTGCTGAAGTGGCGCTGCAGTTTTGTGAATTGGTAACGCGCACAGCATAGTTACCGGTGGCGGTTGGACTATACGCGACCGCAGTTGCTCCCAACACATTGGCTCCATTGAGTTGCCACTGATAGCTCAGTCCTGTTCCCGCATTTGCCTGCAGTACTGAAGGCTGGTTGGCACAATACGTCGCTGGTCCGCTCAACGTAGAGGTTGCAACGGGCAATGCATTCACATTCACCACCACCGCATCGGTCGATGTACAGTTGTATATGTTGGTGGCACTCACGGTATACGTGGTAGTCGCGGTCGGGCTCACCGTTATCGCTGACGTGGTTTGTCCTGTATTCCAGCTATACGCATTGGCCCCGGTGGCTGTGAGCTGCACGCTTTCGCCAGTGCAAATGGTGCGGTCTATGCCGGCGTTGACTTGGAAGGCGCCGTTGAAAAGAGTGATTTGGTCGGATACGATGCCGCAGCCATTATTCACATTGACAGAATAGGTGCCGGGATTGGAAACTGTAATTGAAGGTGTGTTAGCGCCTGTTGACCATGAATAGGAAGCATTGGATGTACCTGAATTCAGAGTAACTGATTCACCCGAGCAGATTCCTCGATCGGGTCCTAGGTTAACTTGAATGGGGGTAAGGTTTCCAATAGTAATTAAATCGGTTGCAGAACCGCAGGTATTACTCACGGTGACGCTGTATGTGCCGGGCACAACTATATTAATGGATTGTGACGTTGATCCGGTGCTCCATAAATAACTCACATCAGCGCTATCAGCTCGAAGTTGCAGAACTGAATTTTGGCAAATGAGTGTGTCGGGGCCGAGATAAACAGTTGGAGCATTAATGACACCAATTTGGATAGTGTCACGTGACGTGCCGCATGCATTGGTAACTTGAACAGAATACGAACCTGCCGTTGATGCGGAAATTGAGGAGGTAGTAGCACCAGTGCTCCATACATATGTACTATTACTATTCATTGCATTGAGAACGGTAGAAGTACCGGCACAAATGGATCGATCAGGACCGAGATTCACCAAAGGCAATGGGTTGATGGTGAAATTTGTCCCATTGTTTGTCCCAAGAGTAGGTGTGTTGGTCGCAATTACCCGTAAACGATAGAGCGATGAAGTGTAATAACGAACCGGGAAGGTTACTGTGATAGGAACGGGAATAGTCGAGGTCACTTCACCAATATTGATAAGTGATCCGCTGAAGGTTCCCACCGAATCGGATAGTTGCACAATGAACCTGTTGCCCGGATTAAAAGTCAATCCGCTGCTGTAAGTAACTACCGTGCTTTCGCCGGAGCAAAATTGATTGCCACTAATTGGATTGGTCAATATTCCGCTTGGATTTGCAATCGTAAAAAAGTCATCGCTCTTGTCGACAACCTCTCCCGACATAGTGGTTGCTCGCACCTTACAAATCGTTGAAGGAGGCGATGCAATTTCCCAATCGAAGATAACCGGGCTATTTGGTACATCATTTAATAGTGTTGTCCAGTTCTGTTCATTATCAATGGAATATTCCACCTTCAGGTTTTCATTTGTGTTCAGCGTTGCCCAGCGAATTTGTTGGGTAGTTCCATTGCCCCATATTTCACCACCATTCGGCTTAATCACTTTCACATACACATCTTTAAATGCATACATCGAGTAACCATCGAATTGACCACCGAAATACTTCGCATTATTGAGTGTCGGCGTTGTGTTGGTTGTGAATACTGCGTTTGATACATCCGAGTAAATAGGGTTGCTATTATCGGTTGCTCTAATCAGCATTGTTGCAGATGCAGAGGAAGGCGCAACCCAGTTGGCGTATTTGTTAGCAGCCGGCGCCGTGCCAATTACTAACCAGGTGTTACCATTATCCGAGCTATATTCAAGCTTGATGGTTGCCAGGTCAGCATAGTTCCATTCAATGTATTGACCACTGCCGGTATTATAATTTTCGCCTCCATTGGGATAGGTAACTTCTACATAAGCATTTGGAATTATAAATACCTGATCACTCATGTCTGATATATCACGTATCATGTCTCTCACGCGCACACGACAGGTGTATGAGGGCGTAGTAGGAATCGTCCAGTTATAGCTAAGTTGTGAAGCAAGAATGTTCTGTGCTAATAGAATCCAACTTTGCCCGTCATCAAGTGAATACTCGATTATTACGTTGTCGACATCCTTATAGGTCCAGGTTATTGTGCGTGTAGAGGCTGAGGTCCAGATTTCGCCTCCGTTGGGTGATATTACCTTGATGCTATCTGTAATGCTGCTATTCATGCTGAAGCCATCGTAGGGACCTCCGAAATACTTGGCATTATTCAAAACAGGCACTTGTACGATAGCAAAGGAGGATTCGGACTGATCCGATAGAGCAGGAGCTGTGTTGTCAGAGACGCGAATAAGGCATTGGTTGGAAGCAGATGCCGGGGCAATCCAATTAGCGTATTTATTGGCTGCGGGAGCTGTGCCAATCAAGGACCAGGAGGAGCCGTTGTTGGTGGAATATTCCAGTTTAACGGTTGAAACCGAGTTATACTCCCATTCGATATATTGCCCCGTTGAGTTTCCAAAACTTTCACCTCCATTGGGGTAAACCAATTGCACAAAGGCGTTGCTGATTGTGAACACAGCATCACTAACATCAAAAACGTTTCGGTCAATGCCGGTTACTTTAACTAAACATTGATTCGAAGGTGAGTTGGGAATGGTCCACGTATACGAAAGCTGGTCAGCAGGAAGGTCGGTTGCGATAAGCATCCATGTAGCTCCATTGTCAATGCTGTATTCAATCTTCACGCGATTTACATCGCAGAAATTCCATTGGATTTGAGTGGTGCTCGTTGGATTATATACTTCACCGCCATTAGGTGCCATAACCCGAATGGAATCGGGTAGGGAAGAAGACATGTCGTAACCGTCAAAAAGACCGCCGAAGTACTTAGCGTTATTGATTGTCGGACTTGTCACGATTGCAAGTGGAGCAAGAGTTGAGTCTCGATTGGTGAAACTTTCGATGTTGTATGCCCGAACGCGCAGATTGGACGTTGCCGAACTCGGCGCTATCCAGTTCGCGTATCCATTCGTTGCGGGCACGTTTCCGATAGAAGTCCATGAGCTACCATCATTTGTAGAGTATTGAAGAGCGAGGGTTACAACCCCGGTGGTTAGCCAGGTTATATACTGACCTGTTCCCGTTTGGAATTCCTCACCACCTGCAGGATAGGTTATATCAACGGTTGGTTCAGGAATCGTAAATACCCCATTGCTTTCGTCTTGGGTAAATTGCAGCGTGTTAGTGATGCGCACTTTCACCTGATTGCTCCCAATGCAAGGAACCGTCCATGTGTAAGAGAGAGCACTGGTGGGATAGCTCGAAGCAATCATGATCCAGTTGAGTCCATTGTTGAGTGAGTACTCAATTTTAATGTTGTCGACACTAGTAAAGGTCCAGCTAATGGTATGGGAAGTACCTCCTAACCAAACTTCGCCCCCATTGGGTGCGGTGAGGTAAAGACTAGGCTCGGGGATCGTAAATAACCCATTGCTTTCGTCTTGGGTAAATTGCAGTGTGCTGGTGATGCGCACTTTCACCTGATTGCTCCCAATGCTAGGAACCGTCCATGTGTAGGAGAGAGCACTGGTAGGATAACTCGCTATGATGAGAGTCCAGTTGAGGCCATTGTTGAGCGAGTATTCAATTTTAATATTGTCGACGTTGGTGTATGTCCAGCTGATGGTATGGGTAGTCCCTCCCAGCCAAACTTCACCGCCGTTGGGCGCCGTGAGGTTGAGACTCTGTGCATGACCCCAAATTGGCCACAACAGAAACACCACACACCCGACGAGTATCGGTTTTAAAAGGCTATTCATAGTTGATGGAGTTAGGGATTATTCTGCAGAGCGGACGTAGCGTATTCCAAGGTATTGGGCCGAATAATTGGCCCCGCTAAATTGGTCATAACCTATCAGCATACCTGTAGAGCTCCATCCATTCACATTGGCATTACCCGAAGCATCGAGCACTCCATCTCCATTTGTCGAGTTGAAATCCAAAAAATTCAAACTCACCACATGTTCTCGAGCATTGCCCGTGAGGTCATCGATACCGTAGTAACTTGACCCGGATTGAGAGCGAGTTGAAGTTGCGGAATCGAAAGAGCCTACATCTAAAATGCTGTTATTGCTGTAGGTATTTGAAGTGCCTGCAGCATAATAATTCGATTGAGTTTGAGCTGGCTGTAATGGTCCATAGCTTACTTTGTTCATTTCAAGGATTGTCATAGGCCGCATTCCTGACCAATCGGCATATGCCAGCATTCGCTGCGGCGTCATATTTCCGCACGCTCGGTTGGGAGTAGAGCTGAAGTATTCACCGTTTGAGAGTGTAATGCCCAAACCCGCGACGCCCATCGCTGCGCGCTGTGAAGGGGTAAGACAATTTAGAAAGTCTGCGTATTGCTGTTCTGTTAATTCGTATTTGTAGCAGTAAAAAGAGCGATAACCCGATGGATAATCAGGCTTGTCTATTGTTCCGTCGTTGTTGCTATCAATACCTGCGTCTCCTTTTATTCGAATCGTGGCGGCAGAGCCATCGTTATAGCTCAAAGAAGGTGTGAGTCGGGTATTAACCACGGGGAAGTTGTCACTTGGTGCTGCAAATAAATTACCACCATTAAAACGTTTTGCGATATTAAAATCGCCTTCAGGTACGTAGACCATTTCAACAGCAAAAACGCGAACTTCTAATCCGGTTACAGATGTTAATCCATCAAGGCCATAATTCCATTGCAGCTGAGTTCCAAGCGCTGCGGAAGTTCCTTGGCCTTGGTATGCACTATAAATGAACGCCCCTAATTTATCATCGGTGACTTCGATTGTTTTGTATGGATTTATACTAAAACCGGTGTTGTTCAATTTTGCATGTCTCCAAACGCCATCAGTTCCTTTGTATTTTGCAAACACCCATGCGGCATCCCAATTAATATTGTCTCTCCACGAATAACCCCAATTTAAATCAAATTGAATTTGAATGGTTTTGTTTACGGAATTGTCAGAAGTTGTTATGACGTCTTGAACCAACATGAAAGTTGGTAAGGTTGAAGTTTGACTTGCGCAATAACCATCGACATTTATTACTGTTGAGGGTAAAGTTAAGGGTATAAGATTGTCAATTGAGGTAATCATTACAGTTGTAGTAGAGGATATATTTGTTAGTACAAACGTTCCTGTTCCTGTGGAATCTAACGTCAACGATTGATTTTGATTGCCATTCACGGAAAGTTGCATATTGCTATTTGGCGCTCCTGTTAGTGTAATCGTGCTGCTTTCATTAGGACAAATTGTAGAAGGAGATGATGAAATATTTAGCGTTATTTCATTGGTTAATTTATTTGAGTATTCTATGTCATCCAAATAAATACGACCGGGAGCAGAAGCAGGTGCCTGATGGCTGAAAGCAAATGAGTCGAAGTTGGCCGTTGCTGTTAAACCGGCCTTAGCCAAATCGTCACCAACCAATACACCATCCACCCACAAATCCCATTTACCTGCAGCTACCGAATACAATACAGCGTTTCTAGCATAATATAAGGAACCAGCAGAGTTGTTCATATACAATTCTACCGAGTAGCTCGTTGAAAGATTTTGTGTAAACAGGGACGTGGAGTTTGAAATACCTGTTGTGCCGAAAATTCCAGTAGGATTGAAAACAGTGTAAGTCACGGAATTCGACGCACCTAAAGACCAGCGTAAACCTGCAAAAACTTGTCCATTGACCATGGTATTATTGTCCGAAAAAGAAACTCCATCACCTACCCAGCAAGTGTACTGTCCATTGGTACCTCCGTTCAAGGTAATCTTAAATTTCAGATACCCCGTGTTTCCGGCAGTGTAGTCGTGAATCGAAAACTTTGTAGTTGAAGAAGAGCCAGCATTCGACAACATTTGTAATTCAGCTCCTGAGCCCAATGCTTCACCTGGATTAGCGAGTGTAAATGATCCTGCTGCAGTTGATGCTCCGCCTACGCGAACTCGGGCGGTTCCCGAAGCAGGGGTTGGCAAATAGGTAGTAGATGCGATATTGCTCAAAAATGCTGCTGCGTTTTCTGTTCCGAAGTCATAGATCCATGGCTGTGCGTTAGCAACAAATGCTGACATTGCAAAAGCCAACGTAAATAAGGTTTTGAAAAGTTTCATGATTTTGAATTTGGTCAATTAAGCCGTACAATTATTCTTTTGATGTTTTATTTTGAATGGAAATTGGCTTCAATACATTGAAATGGTAAAATCGATTTTGAACTGGGATTTGCATGCAGCCTAGTGGGCATACAGGAAGAATGTCGCATGATCGATTAAATTAGGTTAATTAACTCGGCGCCGTCTGTTTAATCGGAACTTAGTCTCAACGAAAATACGTAACCCACGAGTCCCAAAAAGGTGTGAGATATTAACGAGTTGTGAAGATTAATGACAAAAGACCAGTGACGAATGCCCAATAAAAAAAGCCCACATTGAAATATCAACGTGGGCCTTTGTCATTCGTCATTTGTCACTAGTCACTAGTCACTACCTCACCACTTCCATCCTCTTCACCACGCTCTCACCACCACTAGTCGCTCTCACGAAGTAGATGCCGCTTGCCAGCCCTGACACGTCAAACTCTGGTAGCCAGTTTCCGTTGTAGATGTCGCGGCCGAGCATGTCGTAGATGTGCAAGTGTTCGGGCTGGTTATCGCCGTGGGCGAAGAACACGCGATCGCTGGTCGGGTTCGGCCAGAGTTCGAGCTGCATCGGCATGGCGGTAGTGCCGCATACCACAGGCGTTGTCGCCAGTGAACGTAAACCGGAGTTTCCGCAGGCGTTCAACGAGCGCACGCGGACGTTGCCGCTTGTGCCGTTGCAGAGCACCGTGATGCTCGCTGTACCCTGACCACTCTGGATGACCCATCCCGTGGGGACAGTCCAGGTG
>JBKCDO010000098.1:0-8856 GCA_046304755.1 Flavobacteriales bacterium | reverse complement strand
GCCTACGAAGGCTTTACCTAGTCCCACGCATCCATCATGTACAATGCACTGCACTTGCCGCAGATTTCGTCGCTCGTTCAAGTGGGCATCCGCGATTTCTGTGCGGAAGAAAAGGAAGTGGCCGATCAGGAAAAAGGACGTGTGCATGTCTTTACCAATGCCGCTATTCAGCGCGAACGCTATACCGGCAAGACATGGAGCCAACAGGTCGACGACATTATTGCGAAACTTCCTCAAAAGGTGCACATCAGCTTTGATATCGACGGTTTGGATCCAACGCTTTGTCCGAACACAGGCACTCCCGTTCCCGGAGGATTGTGGTTCGATGAGGCGACTTACCTGCTCTCTGCATTGCGTCGTCATGGTAAAACCATCATCGGCTTTGACTTGGTGGAAGTTGCTCCCGGCGATGACGACTGGAACGGAAATGTGGGCGCGCGCATGCTGTGGCATATGTGCGGCGTGATGGCCGGATAAGTTGTGGAGGAATTAAATACCTAAGTTTGCATTATGACGGTTGACAAAAACATCGAGCAGGCCCAACTGCAGGCGGAGATTGGGAAGTACATCGGGCTTGGACAAAACAGCTTGATTTTTCAATTTGAAGAAGCACCCAACGGCGTGTTGCTGCGTTTAATTACGATCAACCCCATGCATAATCAAAGCTTCCTTTTTCATACGTGTAATGGTGAAACCCGCAGCGACGCATTGAAGCAGATGCTCGATTACGTGAAAAACTATAAGGAAGCTGAAAGCAGTTTTACGATTCAGTGGACGCTTAAAGGAGAAAGCCAATTGCACACTTCTTACTTCCGCGCGAAGAATATACTAGGCGCATTGGATAAGCTTTATTTCGATCGTGATCCCAACAGCATCACCGTTTTTAGTGTGATGATGAACCCTATTTCCTGATTGTCGACCTACCGCACCATCGCCTCTCCTACCACCGCTCAGTACCGGGTATTGGGCAGTCGTCATTTGGGCTATGCCTATCCCGTGCGCGATGAAGATGAGGTCAAAGCTTATATCGACGCCCTTTGGAAAGAACATCACAATGCTACCCACGTATGTTACGCCTGGCGGTTGGGATGGGATTACAGTCGCTACCGCATCAACGATGACGGAGAACCATCGGGTACAGCCGGTAAACCGATTTATGGTCAAATTCAATCCGCCGAACTCACCAATATATTAATTGCCGTTGTGCGCTATTATGGTGGAACCAAACTCGGAACGGGCGGTCTGATTGATGCTTATAAAACAACCGCTAAGTTGTGCATCGATGAAGCCTCTATCGAAGTGCGTCCCGTGAAAGACCGATACAAACTTAGTTTCGGATATGCCGATATGCCGGCCATTATGAAGGTCCTGAAGGATATGGACATGGAAAAAAACGCCATGATTACGGAGGCCGATTGCATGATTGACTTTAATTTGCTCATGACATACGCCGATGCGTTGAACAAGGCCGCTGAAGACTGGCCAACCGCATCGCTAGAACATTTAGGACGAACGTAATACCATGAAGAATTCACTTTACACCGCTATTCTTTCAGGCCTTGTGGTGATGGCTTGTCATTCGAAGTCCCCTACATCGAATCCTCCGGCGGAGATAGCGGCCATACAACAGGTCATGGACGATCAGCAGCTCGCTTGGAATCGCGGTGATATTGATGGGTTCATGACCGGTTACTGGGCCAGTGATTCATTGCGGTTTATTGGTAAGCGTGGCATTACCTATGGCTGGCAGGCGACGTTGGATAATTATAAGAAAAGCTATCCCGGTTCTGAAGCAATGGGACGGCTGCAATTCACCAACTTATCGATGGAACTAACGGGCGACTCTTCGGCCTATGTGATTGGTAAATGGGAATTGTTTCGCACGGCCGACACCCTGGCCGGTCATTACAGTTTGCTGTGGAAAAAGCAAGCCGGGCAATGGATCATCGTTGCCGATCACTCCAGTTAATACCTCTTTATGATGAGCACTACTCCTATCACCTTTATTATACTCGCTGCAACAGTACTTGTTTCCTGGCGGGCCATGGAGCAATCGGGTTTATTTGAGAAACTATTGCATAGTCCTTACCGGGTGAAGCACAACAAGCAATACTACCGCTTGTTTTCGCACATGCTCGTTCACGCTGATGTGATGCATTTGGCGCTGAACATGTTCGTGTTCTATTCGTTTGGACGAGTGCTTGAATCCATCTTCCGGGCAACCTGGGGAGCACAACAGGGTGGAATACTCTTTATCGCGCTCTATGTGCTCGGCGGTGTGGCTGCTACCCTGCCTTCGATGCGCAAGCACGGCGATAATTACGGGTATAACTCTGTCGGTGCCAGCGGTGGAGTGAGTTCCTTGCTCATGGCCTACATGATATTATTTCCCCTCAATGAAATTGCCTTTTTCTTCATTCCCATGCCCGCCTTTATCGGCGTGTTTGTCTTCTTCCTGCTTGAACATTTCATGAAGCGAAACGTGCGCTCCAACATCGCTCACGACGCCCATATCTGGGGCGCCTTATTTGGAATCGCTTTCGTTGGCTTGGTTGTCCCGTCCTCCATCCCACGATTCATTAGTCAGGTGCTGGGTGCGTTTTGACGGTTACGCTTCTATTATAATACAACCCCGGCACATCGTTCGGTGGTTCTTCTTTTTCCTAATCGACATCTTTTAAGTCAGCCCCTCCGGGGCTGTTGCGTCCTCCTTTTCACACATAGCTACTAAAAGTTGGCCCCTTCGGGGCCGGGCGAGGGACAAGATTAGAGATGAGGTTTTGTGTAGCATGAATCGTATTCATGTGTTGAATTTTTGCAGTTGATGTTGTATCGTCAGCGCCTTCACAATCAGAGCAGCTTCATCGATATAGCTACAGCCCTTCGCCCAGCCCCGCAGGGGCGCACCTTCAGTAACCTAAGACGGTATAACGCGGCGCTACAGCCCCGGAGGGGCTGACTTTAAAAAAGAGCCGTTCATGGGGAAATGGGCGCATTCATTTTTAAGGCTGCCTCCATAAAGAGGACAAATCCAGAGCAGGTCTATGGTCATTTCACCAGAGTACATTGCCATTCCATTGTCAGCCAAAATTAAATTATCTTTGAATCAGTGAAATCCAAAAAAGAAATAATCGATACGCTGCAACAGCACAAAGCTTCTTTGTTGCAGAAATATCCCATTGCCACCATTGCCATTTTCGGATCCTACGCGCGCAATACCCAAACCGAAATGAGCGATGTAGACGTGTTGGTTGAATTTAATGGACGCGTTGGTACAGCCTTCATTGATTTGGCAAATGAAATTGAACGATTGTTGGGGGTTAAAACAGATCTCATCTCAAGAAAGGCTATTAAGCCTAAATACTTCGAGGCTATCCAAACAGACTTGACCTATGTCTGATCGCGATAGGCGATTATTACTGGAAGATATGCTTGAGGCAGCTCTTAAAATTAAGCGCTATACGGAGGGCTATGAAATCGATGACTTTTTATCGGACGATAAAACGCTCGATGCAGTGATTCGCAACTTCTAAATTATTGGCGAGGCAGCGGGTAGAATTGATGAAGAGTTCAAGGCTGAAAATTCTGAGTTGTCATGGTCTCATTTACGTGGTTTTCGCAATCGAATCGTTCACGAATACTTCGGCATCGATTACGAAATTGTATGGACCATCATTGAAAACGACCTAGACAACTATATCGATTGGCTTGAGGTGTATTTGTCGGATAGGGCTTAGTCTATGCCCATGGTTACTGAAAGTTGGCCCCTTCAGGGCCGGGCGAAGGACAAGGTTAGAGATGTGGTTTCGTGCAGCATGAATCGTATTCATGTATTGAATTTTTGCAGTTAATATTGTATCGTCAGCGCCTACACAATCAGGGCTGCTTCATCGATATATGTGCAGTCCTTCCGCCCAGCCCCGAAGGGGCGCACCTTCAGTAACCTTAGACGATTTAGCGCGGCGCTGCAGCCCCGGAGGGGCTGACTTTGACGGAGGCTTTCCAATCGCATAAACCTAAATCTCAAATTGGGCTGATAGTTCTCCATTTAAACAGCTCACCCCGCGCCTCCCCTTATACCCTTTCCCTAACTATTTTCGCCGCCGATTGTTATTGACCACACACAGCATGACTATGAGAAACTGGACCCCCATAAAAGAATACACCGACATTCGGTTTGAATACTTCGAAGGCATTGCCAAAATCACCATCAACCGCCCGCAGGTGTACAATGCATTCCGCCCTGAAACCAACATAGAGATGATTGACGCCATGGACATTGCCCGCGAGCGCGCCGACATCGCTGTGGTGGTGCTCACCGGCGAAGGCGACAAAGCGTTTTGCAGCGGTGGCGATCAAAACGTAAAAGGTGTTGGAGGTTACATCGGCGAAGACGGCGTGCCGCGCCTGAACGTGCTCGACCTGCACAAGCGCATTCGCGAACTACCTAAGCCTGTGATTGCCATGGTCAACGGCTACGCCATCGGTGGTGGCCACGTGCTGCACGTGGTCTGCGATATCACCATCGCCTCGGAAAATGCGCGCTTCGGACAAACAGGTCCAAAGGTGGGAAGCTTCGACGCCGGCTTCGGATCCAACTACCTCGCCCGTCACGTCGGTCAAAAGAAGGCCCGCGAAATTTGGTTCCTCTGCGAACAATATACCGCCACCGAAGCCGAAGCCATGGGCATGGTGAACAAGGTGGTGCCGCTTGCCGAACTGGAAAACGAAACCGTTCGTTGGTGCAAGACCATGATGAAACGCAGTCCGCTCGCCCTTCGCATGATCAAGCGCGGACTCAACGCCGAACTCGACGGTCAGCGCGGCCTCATGGAATTCGCCGGAGACGCTACCCTGCTCTACTACCTCACGGAAGAAGCACAAGAAGGCAAGCGCGCATTTCTCGAAAAGCGTGATCCCGACTTCCAGAAGTTCCCCAAATTCCCTTGATTTAGCTGATTTATGAAACGATGGATATCTGCCATGCGCCTGCGCACACTGCCGTTGGCAGCATCCTGCATTTCAGCTGGCGCTGTAGCTGCAGGCCATGACGGCGGGCACAAGCCCGTGGTCATTGGTCTTGCACTGCTCACCACGTTTCTGCTCCAGATATTATCCAACCTGGCCAACGACTATGGCGATTACAGTCATGGAGTCGACAATGAAAATCGCGTCGGTCCATCCCGCGCCTTGCAAAGCGGAGCGATTTCCCCCGGGGCTATGATATCAGCGCTTTTCGTTGTTAGCACATTGACCCTTTTTAGCGGCATCAGCATGCTCTGGCTAGCCTTCGGCGCTCAAGGCATGTTTACACAGGCCCTCATTTGGCTATCCATAGGAATAGCGGCTATTGCAGCCGCAATCAAATACACTGTAGGTTCCTCACCCTATGGCTACCGGGGTTTGGGTGATCTTTTCGTTTTTCTCTTCTTTGGAATCGTGGGCGTCATGGGAACCTATATGCTCAATACAGCGGTTTGGTCGTGGATGGCCTTGCCCTTGGCCACGTGCATCGGCTGTTTCAGCACCGCAGTGCTCAACCTCAACAACCTGCGTGATCATGAAAACGACCGCGCGATGAACAAGCGCACGCTGGTGGTTATGATGGGATTTGTGAATGGCAAACGGTATCAAACAGGACTCATTCTCACGGGAGTTCTCTCCTTATCCTACTGGATATTCGAACACACGGACACAGCGCCCTTGACTGGTTACCCATGATACCGGCTGCAGTGCAGTGTTTGTTGCTTGTAAAAGTCTGGAAAACCAAAGAGCCCCGTGCACTCGACAGTGAACTTAAAAAGGTCGCGCTGCTCACGTTTGCCACATCGGTCTTGTTGTGGTTCACGCTTTAGGCAACCTTATTCCTCTTTACCGTAGCGATACTTGCTGCCCCAGCGCACGTGCAGCCATTCTTTGATTTGTTCTTCTCTCACATTATTGGCAGGAGCGTAAAACATCGCAGTCGAAAGCTTTTCGGGTAAAAACTCCTGCAAGGCGAAGTTACCGGGATAGTTGTGCGAATACTTGTAATCATCGCCATAGCCTAGCTCTTTCATCAGCTTGGTCGGCGCATTGCGAATCTGCATGGGAATGCTGAGGTCACCACTGTTGCGAACCTCAGCAATGGCAGCATCGATGGCCATGTAAGCGCTGTTGCTCTTGGGTGAAGTAGCCAGGTAAATGGCACATTGACTGAGGATGATTCTACTTTCCGGCCAGCCGATATTCTCGACAGCCCGAAACGTGGCATCGGCCATGAGCAAGGCATTGGCGTTGGCCATGCCGATGTCCTCCGATGCGAGGATGAGCATCCGACGGGCGATGAACTTTGGATCTTCCCCGCCTTCAACCATGCGCGCCAAATAATAGACTGCTGCCTGTGGATCACTGCCGCGAATACTCTTGATGAAGGCTGAGATGATGTCGTAATGCATCTCTCCTGACTTATCATACATGGCAGGGTTCTGCTGAACAATTTGGGCTACGCGCTCATTGGTGATGGCGTCGCCCTCGGCAAGCTGTGAAACAACGAGTTCAAGCACATTCAACAATTTGCGGGCATCACCGCCGCTCATGCGCAGGAGTGCTTCAAATTCCTCCACGCGAATCTGCTTTTTCATGAGGTCCGCGTCGTTGGCAAGGGCTTTCAAGACCAACTTTTCAAGGTCAGCGCGGTCAAGGTGCTTCATTACATACACCTGGCAGCGCGAAAGCAATGCACTGATGACTTCGAAACTTGGATTTTCGGTTGTGGCGCCGATGAGCGTTACGATCCCCTTCTCCACTGCCCCAAGCAGAGAGTCTTGCTGTGACTTCGAGAAGCGGTGGATTTCATCGATAAACAGCACAGCGCCGCGAGAAAACATGCCTTGACCTTGCACGCGGTCGATGACTTCACGCACATCCTTGACGCCACTGTTGATGGCGCTGAGGGTATAGAATGGGCGCTTGAGTGTTTGCGAAATGATGTGCGCCAGGGTTGTTTTGCCTACTCCGGGCGGTCCCCAAAAGAGCATGCTCGGAATGTTCCCGCTCTCGATAGCCTTGCGAAGAACAGCATTCTGCCCAACAAGATGCTCTTGCCCGAAATAATCATCGAGCGAAGACGGGCGGAAGCGTTCAGCAAGCGGGATGGTGTTCATGTGTACATCCAAAATTAATCAACGCGGTCGGAAGCATCGAGCAAATCCGGCCTGCGCTCGCGCGTCTTCTTTACTGCCTCGTTCATGCGCCACTCTTCAATTTTTCCAAAATGTCCGCTGAGCAGCACCTCCGGGACTCCCCATCCTTTGTATTCCGCCGGACGCGTGTAGACCGGTGGAGCAAGCAGGTCATCCTGGAATGAATCGGTTAGGGCGCTGGTTTCATCATTCATCACGCCGGGAATGAGTCTCACGATGGCATCAACGAGCACCGCTGCGGCGAGTTCTCCCCCACTCAGCACGTAATCGCCAATGGAGATTTCTGTGGTGATAAAATGGTCGCGCACACGCTGATCGACACCCTTATAGTGCCCGCAGAGTAATATAATATTCTGCTTGAGGGAAAGTGAATTGCAGGTACGTTGATTTAAACGCTCCCCATCGGGAGTGAGGTAAATGATTTCATCGTATTCCCGCTCACTTTTCAGTTTTGTGATGAGGTCGTCGATGGGTTGTATCGTCATCACCATTCCTGCACCGCCACCGAATTGATAATCGTCGGTTTGTTTTTGCTTGGCTGTGCTATAATCACGAATGTTGTGGATGTGAATCTCACAAATGCCACGCTCCTGCGCGCGTTCGAGAATACTGTCGGCAAAAGGCCCGTCGAGCAGGCGTGGAAGCAGGGTGAGGATGTCGATGCGCATGATGGGCGCAATTTACGAATCGGGCGAAACTCCTCCCCATTATCCTACAATCCTACAAACCACCTATCTTTCCCCCATGGCACTTATCCGATGCAGGGAATGCAACAACGCCATTAGTAACATGGCTTCAGCTTGTCCGCACTGCGGCTGGCCGGTAGAAGTGATGCATTCGCTTCAAGATCGTTCATTCGACGTGTATACTTCCGGTGGATTGTCGGACGATTTGTTTATCGGGCAACAGATTACCAATTGGGGGTATGATGCTGTTTTGGATGGTGACTGTTGGCGGGGTCCGAGCGCTCCGCATCAGGTGCCTGAAGGGAAATTGCAGCTACGCGTTCACACAGGTGGTATTTGTGTGGCCAAGAGTCTATTCGGTGAAGTGTTTTTGAACCTCCATAAATCACAAATTCTCCGCATGGAAGCGTGGGATTCGGAATGGGTAGAGACGAGATACCCATCGATGGTTGGAAGGACCTTGCTTGGAGCCGCAGCCTTTGGTCGTGCGGGAGCGGCTATCGGCGCCTATTCCGCAACTCAACCTACCCTAAAAGTGCGTGACGATGCGATGTTGGTCTTAACCTATCGCGTCAAAGAGCAAGAGCAGCCGCTGATTCTTTATGTGCGTTCACGACGATTAATGGTGGAAATGTTTATCCGCCGATACCACAAGCAAATGGCGAAAAACGCGCCTAATGTCCGGCCGAAAGACCGCCCCGTGCTCGGGTGTTTCATCATACTGGCATTTTTAGGAATAATCGTAGCGTTGATTATGAAGGCGTGTTGACGGGCGCTTTCCGTCGGCAGGTCAACGCATATCCACATTCCCCTCTCCTATTCCGGCCATTGGTTCAACATTCTGCATGTTTCATGAAAGAGTGCCGGGTATTTTGTTTTGAACTCGTCGGGTTGCTCGAAAAACGTTTCGACAGCTACAGCCCAGAACTCATGGATGTTGGTTGCGCCGTATTGACGGAAGAAGTGCGTGCGGGTGTAGGTTATAG
>JBKCDO010000097.1:0-4454 GCA_046304755.1 Flavobacteriales bacterium | reverse complement strand
CATCTTCTGACTTGTTGAACGTTTCGTTTTGCAGCGCCAACTCTTTGCGCACTTTGGCTAATACCGACTCGGCTGTAGCCAAATCATTCTGAAGCGCTTCTTTTTCTGTTGCGCTTAACTCAGGATTACTCAAATTTTCCTGGATACGGCGTACGTTTTTCGCTTTTGTTTTTTCATCATCACGCAATGCGGTAAGCTTCACCTCTTGCTTTGAGCGATCGTTTTCCAGAGAGCGAATCTTTGCCATCATTTGTTCGAGAGGTGCGCCACCAACGCCGTCACGAATAGCCGTGCGACGATCTTTTTCTTCAGTCAGCGCAGCCACTGTTGCATCGTAATTACCGGCTTTGTCGGCTTCTTGAATTTTTACAAACGAGGCTTGGAGCGCCTCACCGCGCTTTGCTTCGCTTTCTTTGAATGCCGCAATAGCTTGAGCCGTATTGAACGCTGCTTGCGCCTCTTGCTGCAATACTGCTGCTTGCGCTGTGAGTTCGACCACTTCCTTCAAACGAGCAAGATCTTCTTCTGTAACGATTTCACCTGCCAGCTGCTGTTTGGCCATCTCCGCTTTGGCAACAGCGGCATCGGCAGCTTGTTGTTTTTTGCGAGCGTATGCAAGACTGTTGTTGCGCTTGGTATCACTTTCGTTGATGAACTTCTGTATAGCAGCATGCTCTTTTTTCATGTCTTCCAACACGGTTGATGTTGTTACGCCTGCTTCGAATCCGGCAGCAATAGCAGTGTTCTGCATGTTCTCTTCGAACGTACGCAGCTCATCTTCTTTGTTGACCGTTGTCTTGGTAAGTGAAATCGCATCAGAAGAGTTGCTGTTCACATCCAACACTGATTTTTTGCGCAGCATTTCAGCGGCTAGTACTGACAAATCTTCATCTAGCGGTGTTTCGAAGTAGTTGTTGATGAGGATGCGCTCTTTACCGCCTTCGTTGATCAGGCGCATTTCCTGGCGGAGTGCAACCGGCTTGTCAAAAGCAGGAATTTTTACAGATACTTCATGAATAGTCGGGCTGTTTTCAGTCACAATCTTGTACGTGTAGTTACCCGATTTAGGCACATACACGATGTATTCGCCATTGCTGCCATTGGAAGTGCCTTCGCAAACGGAGCGTGAAGAATTGGATTCTAAAATCTTGATGCCGGCCATGTGTTGCTCCGGATCAATCTCGCTTACGAATTGACCTTTCAAGTAAACAACTTGCAATGGAGTTGTTTCCACCAGGACGTTGTAGACGTTGATGTGATCTAAATCGCTGGAGCGGCTTGAAGCAAAAAATGCACGCTGATTCAAAGAGTCAGCGATGTAGAAAATATCGTCATCGGGTGTGTTGATGGCGAAATCGAGATTCACAGCTGGACCGAATTCTGAAGTCATTGGATCATAAACGGACTTGAAGATGTCATAACCACCCATGCTGTTATGCCCTTTGGAAGCGAAGTACAATGTCTTGCCATCGCTATGCATGAAGCAGAAGTCTTCGTCGTATTTGGTATTGACACCACCTTTGATTTTTTCAGCTTCAGAGAAGGTACCATCAGGAAGAATCTGCGCCTTGTAGATGTCCTTGCCGTTGGTATTGTTTTTTCCGTAAGAACTGAAGTAGATGGTAGTGCCATTGCCGGGGTAGTGAATAACACCCGGAGTGCTGCTCTTTAAATCCTCTTTGGTTTTGAGCGCATCAGGAATAGTCAGGATTTTTCCTCCGATGGCTTCCAGGTTGAAATAGCGGAAGAAGTTCTCTTTGTCGGTTTCCGTCTTGCTCAACACGGTAATGTCCTTGATATTGGACAATAGATTGGCCCCGTAAATACAGGTTTCAATCTGGCGCAATGCCTCGGCGCGGTGTGTGCCTTTCTCACCTGCATACCGCACGTAGTTTTCATACGCTGTGATGGCATCCTTGAACTGGTAGTTCAGGTGATAAGCACGACCGAGGAAGAAGTAGACATCCGGGTCGTTAACGCTCTTAGCGATGGCTGCGTTCAGGTAACGAACCGCCTTGGTTTTGTCAGCATCCCCGTAAATAGCGCAAGCACCGAATTTGTAGGTGTACTCTGCGTGATTGGGATAAAGTGAAACCAGCTGCGAGTAAAGCGGAAATGCCTTCAGGTAGGCTCCTGCAGCAAAGTAGGTGTTGGCATCTTTGACGAGTTGATCTTCATTGCCTTTCTGGGCGATGGCAAATTGTCCAACAAACATGGCCCATAGGGCGATGACCAATGTTTTTGTACGGTTCATTGTGTTTTCTTTAATACGGTTTGGCGTGATAAATTGTCTTGTACCAGTGAGGGAGGGGAAGGTTCAAACGCAAGCAAGTGAACTGTCTTCTTCAATGGATACACCCTTTAACGGGATACACGCATCTAAGGTTACAATTTCGGGTAAATCGACTGCTGACCCTTGTGGCTTTCAGGGGGTTATGAAAATAGACATGTGTACAAAGGGCTGTCGTATTTTTGAACCCGTGCAATCATTTTGGGCGCTATTTAACAAGGAGTTACGCTTGGAGCTAAGGCAGAAACATGCCCTGGCCGGCGTGCTGCTGTATGTCTTGGCAACCGTTTTTGTCTGTTATCTTGGTTTTCAGCAAATTGAGTCGGCTAAAACATGGGGTGCATTGCTCTGGGTTACCGGGGTCTTCACCGCCTTCAATGCCATGCAGAAAAGTTTTGTTTCGGAGACCGCCGGAACGCATTTGTACATGTATTCGCTGGCCAATCCGCGAGCGATTATTTTGTCGAAGGCTATCTACAATGCTCTGCTCATTGCCATCCTCAACCTGTTGAGTGTCTTTTTTTTCTTTCTTTTCTTTGGCACTGCCGCTTTTGCTGACGCTGATCCTGTTCAATTTGTGACGGGCTTGCTACTGGGGAGCACAGGGCTGGGTTTTGCCTTGACCTTTGTTGCAGGTATTGCCTTTCGTTCCGGGGCAGGCATCGGACTCGTGGCTATCCTGGGCTTTCCGGTGATTATTCCGCTGTTGATTACGATAGTTCGTCAAACCACCTTGGCACTGGAGGGAACATCACTGGATGCCAATAGTTTGAATGTGGTTGTGCTCGTTGTTTTGAACGTTGTTTCCTTTGCGTTGTCTTATATCTTGTTCCCCTACCTTTGGCGAGAATAAAGGCCGTTGGAGATTTTTGATTGAACCCTGCTGTAAGGAATGAAGAATTGGCTTAAGATTACCTGTATTGGTTTGCTGCTGTATGCAGCCGTATGTTCACTTTGGCATCCGATGGGTCCCGGAGGATTGGCCGTTAGCGCTTCCAAATTGCATCCCGGTCGCAATGAGTTCAAGTTTTCTGGATATGCCACGCACTTCAAAGAAGCAGATTCTTCGCTGCAAGTGTTTCTCTCAGTGGATTCCTCGGCAGTGTATTGCGCTGATGTGCTCCAGGTTGTCGATAATGCCAACGTGATTGTCAGCGTGTTCTTGCCCGATACGATTTCCTCCAAACGCTTCGGTTTCGCAGCCAACAACGACATCGACGGAACCATCATTGTCGATTCACCCGTGGGCCATGAAGGCTTTGAGTTTGTGGCCGGAACGCGCAATGCGGAATGCACCTATCAGGTGAAATCAGAGGAGTTTACCCGTTTTGGATTTCCATACCAGCCAATCATTATCGAGAGTATTCGCAACTTGATGTGGCACGTGCCCATGTGGTTCACCATGTTCGTGCTGATGACCATCAGTTTCATTGCCAGTATCCGTGCGCTTGGAAAGGAACATGGTCGGGTGGATGTTGATCATGACACACGCGCTAGCGCTGCCGCTGCTGTTGGACTTGTCTTCTGTGTGCTGGGATTGATTACGGGTTCGCTATGGGCGCGTTTTACCTGGGGCGATTGGTGGACGAATGATCCCCAACTCAATGGAGCCATGGTCGTATTTATGGTCTATGTGGCTTATTTCATTCTGAGAAATTCAACGGGCGATGAGGAAAAACGCGCAAGGCTTTCCGCCATTTTCAACATCTTCGCGTTTGTGCTGATGGTCGTTTTGCTGATGGTGATGCCGCGTTTCACAGAAGGCCTGCATCCCGGCAAGAGCGGTAATCCCGCCTTTTCAAAATATGACCTCGACAGTTCGTTGCGTTCGGTGTTCTACCCGGCGTGCGCAGGGTTCATTTTGCTGGGCTATTGGATGTATCGCTTGAACTACCGTATTCAAAAATTGGAACAACATCATGAAACACATGCTTAAACGAATACTACTTACGATGATAATCGCCCTGGCAGGTCTGCGCATGCAAGCCGCCGATGCAATGGAAGAGTATTTTTATGAGAGCGGTAAAATCAAAGTCGTTATCGGCGTTGCGTTTATCGTAATGGTTGGATTGATTGCGTATATCTGGCGACTGGATCGCCGCGTAACACGCATGGAGGAGCAACAAAAAGGAGGGAAGTCATGAAGAAGATGCACGTGGTGCTG
>JBKCDO010000096.1:0-982 GCA_046304755.1 Flavobacteriales bacterium | reverse complement strand
GTACGCAAACCGTTTCGATTGCGTTTGCTTCAAATTTTGCCGCCAGTGGTTCTGTCATGGTTCGTTCGCAAAACTGTTTTGGCTTGAGTGCCAATCGGTCTTTGTTGGTTTATAATATTCCGGCTACTCCGGGAACCATCGGTGGAGCCTCGGCGAACGTATGTCCGGGAAGCTCATCTTCTTATACTATTACGGCAGTTCCGGGTGCATCGAGTTACCTGTGGACAGCCCCAACGAATGCGACGATTACTGCAGGGCAGGGTACAAATACAGTGACGGTTTCTTATGCGGCAGAATTCGTAAGCGGTTCACTCACGGTGCGTGCGGTGAGTGCATGTGGTCAGAGCGCAGTGCGTTCGTTGACAATAAGTAAGAATCCTACTTCAACAGCAGTGATTAGTGGACAGTCTGGCAATCTTTGCGGAGGCGGACAATTTACCTACACCATTGCCGCCATCAATGGCGCGGTGACCTATACCTGGACTGCGCCAACGGGTTGCACGATTGTGTCGAGCATCTTCAATACCGTTACGATTAATGTTCCAAGCACCTTTACCACAGGAACGTTGCGAGTGGTTGCTGCCAACAGTTGTGGCGGAAGCATCACGAAAACGCTTGCCCTGACGCGCTTACCGGCCACACCGGCGAGCATTACCGGTCCTGCATCGGTATGTCCTTCACAGGTAGGGGTGAACTTCACCACACCTGCTGTAACGGGTGTAACCAACACGTGGACTGTTCCGACGGGAGCAACCATTACCGCGGGACAGAATACCACGAGCATGACGTGCACCTGGGGAACTGCAGCAGGAAGTGTGACGGTGCGTGGCGTGAATGCCTGCGGACAATCAGCGGCAAGAAGCAAAGCATTGACCTTGCTTACCTGCATGGAAGAGCAGGATGGAAGTGCTTTGGATAACGAAGTGCGTGACAATTCAATTGCTATCTATCCCAATCCGAATAATGGACAATTTACCGTGCG
>JBKCDO010000095.1:0-7514 GCA_046304755.1 Flavobacteriales bacterium | reverse complement strand
CAATGCGGGCAGTACACGATCCAGTTCCTCATTGGCACTGATGCGCGTGGCACCCGGACGCGTGCTTTGTCCGCCAATGTCGAGCACATCAGCCCCTTGTTCAAGCATGATTCCGGCGCGGTCAATGAGTTGTTGCAACGAAGCAACGCGGCTGCCTTCATGGAAGGAATCGGGTGTGATATTGAGGATGCCCATAACAAGCGGATGCTTCAGGGAAAGCAATCTGCCGTGAAAGGAAAGTTCAAAAAATGGTGATAGTTCGCCCATCAAATTGTGTTTTCTGGCCTGCGTTGGTTCAAATTTGCATGCAAATATGGACGCCACTCTCGCAAAAACCGCCAAACAGTTTGATGATGTCATCAGCGGCTGTCGTGACTTGTTCACCAAGAAAACCCATGATTACGGCACGGCTTGGCGCATTTTGCGCACGCCGAGTTTGACCGATCAAATCTTTATCAAAGCTCAGCGCATACGAACCTTGGAAGAAAAGGGAACCAGCAAGGTGGGAGAAGGCATACACGATGAGTTTGTGGGCATCATCAATTATGCGGTTATGGCGCTCATTCAAATGCAGTTGGCCTCGGATGAGACGCATGAGCTGGGAACAGAGCGTGCAACGAGTTTATATGATGCGCAAGTCGCTCAGACAAAGGCGTTGATGCTGGACAAGAACCATGATTACGGCGAGGCCTGGCGCGATATGCGTGTTTCTTCCTTTACCGATCTTATTTTGATGAAGCTCTTGCGCATCAAGCAAATTGAGGATAATTCTGGAGTTACGCTCGTCAGTGAAGGGATTGACAGCGGCTATCGCGATATCCTGAACTATGCTGTATTTGCGCTTATACAGATGAAGGAGCAAGCAGCAGGGCGTGCATAACTTTCGGTGGTTTGTTCGACACATGTGAACGGTCGTACTAATTTCCCCCAAAAAGCTTACTGTCGTGATCGCGTATTTATTCCAAAAGTTGGGATATGGTGTATTGGTCTTGCTGGGTGTGATTACGCTCGTGTTTTTTCTTTTCAACCTGGCACCCGGGGATCCCGTTCGCAATTTGGTAGGAGAAAATGCATCGCAGGAAACCGTTGCCAATATGCGCCGCAAGTTTGATTTGGATCTTCCGGTGCCTGCGCGATTCGTTCTCTACGTAAATGATTTGTCGCCGCTTGCCATCCATAGTTCGGATAGCACCTCTCGTGCTTTTTTTGATCAGCAGGAATTATCCGGATTCAAGATTCTTCCGGTGGGAAAAAGCTGGTCTGTTTATCTCAAATCGCCATACCTCAAGCGCTCTTTTTTATCCGATAAAAGCGTCGCTGCGATAATTGGTGAAGTGTTGCCAGGAACGTTTGTGCTCGCCTTTGTGTCCATTTTCTTGGCGATGATTGTCGGATTGATTCTGGGCATTTTCGCAGCACTTGAAAAGGATACCTTTTGGGATCGGCTGATTCTCTTTACCTCGGCATTGGGCATGGCAGGACCATCCTTTTTTGTGGCAATGCTCGTGGCTTGGTTGGGAGCTATTGTTTGGCGCGAGCAGATAGCATTGCCCTATAGCGTTTTATTGTATGTGATACTCTTATTCTTCTTGCTGCGAAAATCCACGCTGAAGTTTGGGACGCTGCTCATCACTCGTTCATGGTTACTCACCTTGGGCTTAATGGTTGGAGTTGCGGGCTATTTTATGTTGCGAGGTCTTCCGTCATCGAGCTTCTTGCGGGCATCACTTGTACTTCCGGGAACGGGCCTAAGCATGACAGGTAGTCTTTATGGTGTGGATGTGTGGAGGGGAGAGTTTCTGGACTTGCGTAACATGATTCTGCCGGTAATTACCTTGATGATTCGCCCGCTATCGGTCATTGTGCAACTGACGCGAAGTTCATTGCTTGATGTGTTGCAGCAGGATTTTATTCGAACGGCACGAGCAAAGGGCTTATCTGAGTTTGACGTCATTGTTCGCCATGGATTGCGCAATGCACTGAATCCTGTCATTACGGCTGTCAGCGGATGGTTTGCCTCGCTGCTTGCCGGGGCCATTTTCGTGGAGTTTGTTTTCGGATGGAAGGGGCTCGGTCAGCAAATGTTTACCGCCATTGAAAATCAGGATTTACCCGTTGTCATGGGAGGTGTCATTGTAATTTCTATGGCCTTCGTGGTCATCAATCTCTTGGTGGATATCCTCTATGGCTGGATTGATCCACGGGTGCGCATCTCGTAATTCTAGCGAAACTGCTCTATGAGTTGTTTTAGCTGAAACGCCGGAACAACGCCCGATTGTCGCCACACCACCTTGCCCTTTTTAAAGAGTAGCAGTGTAGGTACTCCCCGCACTTGAAAGGCTTGAGCGGCTTGCTGATTTTTGTCGACATCAATCTTGATAATCTTTGCCTGCTCACCAACTTCTGACTTTAATTCATCCAGAATGGGCGCCATGGTTTTACAGGGGCCACACCACTCGGCGAAGAAGTCGACCAGCGTTGGTGTTTCGCTTTGAATGATTTCTGAAAATGTTTGTGCCATGGTTATTTTTTCGTTGAACAGGTGCTGATTCCAAATGGCGCGTAGAGCGGGCAAAAACTCACTACCGAAGTTAGAGCAAAGACTATTGCTAATACCATGAGCACGATGCCCCAGGTGCCGGCTACTGTTTCTGTAAAAAAGAGTGTGGCAAAAACAATTGCCAAGACGATGCGCACAATGCGATCGAGTATTCCCATGTTTGCTTTCATAGTTTTAAATTGTATGATGCAAACTTGCTTTGGTAGTTTGAGTGCAGCAGTGACTTTTGTTACAAGAGTGAAATTTTATTTCGCCCAAGCTTAACAAGTCCTTCAACTTCCATTTGCTTCAGTAGCCGAGACACCACAACGCGAGCTGTACCCAGTTCTGCCGCGAGTTGTTCGTGAGTGACCGATAGAATGCGCGAGTTGCTAATTGCCGCTTTTTTCTCGAGGAAAAGCATGAGCCGCTCATCCATTTTCTTGAACGCCACCGCATTCACCACCTCGAGCAATTCTTCAAATCGTTGATGGTATAATCGGAAGATGTAGTCGAGCCACTCGGGATATTCCTTGATGAGCTCTTTGACTTTATTTACCGGAATAAATAGGATATCGGTTTCTTCCTCAGCGATGGCTTTGACCTTGCTCGTGTCGTTGTGAATTCCTCCCAGGAATGACATGATGCAGCTTTCGCCGGATTTTATGTAATAGAGTAGGATTTCTTTTTCATCACCTTCGCTGCGCATCACACGAATACTTCCGCGGGTAACAATTGGAATGGATCGGATATGAGCGTTTTCATTCAAAATGATATCTCCCTCCGCAAAAGATTTGGGCACCCCAATGGCCATAATGGAGGCAATCATCTGGGGTGAGGCTTGGAATTCTATGATTTCATTCAGTTCCATTCGCAATGGATTTCCGCGAATTTAGTATAGTTGGCGGGCTCGGGGGTTGGAATTGCAAAGAGATTAAAAAGGTCAGGTTTATGGGGAGTTGATGTGCTAAATTCGCGCACTCAAATCACAACGAACAATCTAAACACCATGAGAATTTTTTTAATGATGGCAGCGTTGGTTCTGACCACCCTTGCTCAGGCTCAGAAGCCTTATTTTTTAATTTCAGCTCCTGAGAAGCCGCTGGAAGGCGTGAAGCGAGTTGCAGTGCTTGACTTCGGTGAGGAGAATAACAATTATTACTACGATCGTTATGATGGCCGCGGTAAAAAGACCACCGATCAGCTCGTGCAGATGTGGATGGACGATAAGCGTGGTGTGGAGCGTGTGAGTGTCGGTGTATTCAAAACCGAGGAGGGCGAAACTTTTCAAAAGGGCATTAAGACTTCTATTTTCTCTTTCGTAGAGCGCACCGAAATGGAGCGAATCCTCAAGGAGCAGGCGCTAAGCATGTCAGGTGTTATTGATGATAGCCAAGCAGCTCAGGTAGGTAAAATCCTGGGTATTGATGCTATCATCTCCGGTAATACCAACTGGACTGAGAACTATGAGTCGTCTTCTACACGCCGCGTGCGCAAGGTGAAGGCTACTGTTTCAATGAAAATTATCTCTGTGAATACCGGTCAGGTATTGGCGATTTTCTCTAAGGATGCAACTCGCGAGTCTGCATCCACCTATGATGCTAAGACGGGTAACTGGACGGCCATGACAGCAACGAATCTGTTGGTTGATCAGGCTTTTGATGCTTTGGTGAAATTGGCTGCAGATTATATCGCTCCTAAATTCGAGCAAACGAAGTTGGATTTCCGCAAAGTGAAGGTGAAGGAACACTCTGCACAGGGAAAGAAAGCCATGGAGTTAATGGAGGATCAGAAGGATTTCGAAGGTGCCTTTACAATCTACACAGGCATAGTAGAAGCAGATCCATACTGCGCTGAAGCATTATGTAACATCGGTCATATCTACACTATCTATGGTAACTTCCCAAAGGCGGTTGAGTTTTACAAGCAAGCAGCCGAAATTGATCGTGAAGAGTACGGAAAGGACTTGACTTATGGACAGAAGAAGTTGGATGAAATGCCTGTATTGGCAAGTATCGGAATTACAGTTCCAATCAACGAGTTGAAGGGTGGTGCTCATTCTGCTACAGCGAAGTCGGTGAAGACTCGCGGTGGCAAGTCTGACCGTTACGAAGTGTTGGCCGGTCCTGAAAAGGGTGCTTCGGTAGTAAGCAAAGTACCGGGAGACACTGAATTCGAAATCCTTGGCGACAATGGTGATTTCGTAAAAATCAAATTGATGGGTGGTAAGGAAGGCTACATCCTGAAGGATAATGTGAAGATGTAATAGTTTCCGTTTTGATAGTATAAAAGGGCTGCCGTTTGGTGGCCCTTTTTTATACCGGCTTATGACAGCATTCCATGGTTGCTTTGGGCGTATTGATTTTCGGGCTGAGCAGTGGAATCCCGAGATTGGCACCGCGCAATAGAACGAGAAAGGCGATCACAATCATTGATGCCTGAATATACTTGTAAGAGCCAATGCTCCATCGTTTTTTGACCCAGGCAGTCAAACGCGAAACAGCAACAAGAGCTGGTGTCGTAGCTATTCCAAATACTAGCATAAATAGCGAGCCTTGCAACGCACTCGTTGTAGCCATCGCACCCGCTACGGCGGTGTAGACAAGTCCGCAGGGTAATAATCCATGGAGAAAGCCCAGAATTAATCGGTGAGCAAATCGCTGCGATTGCATGAGCGCGGAGAAATGGGTGCGAATGGTCTGGGAGAGTCTTTGAATTGGGCGAATGCCAAGGTGTTGCATAGAAGGAACCAATGCCATGAGTAGCATGGTAACTCCGGCAATGAGAACGGTCCAACGTTGAAATCCAACGGCGGCCAGTGTTTGCCCAATGGAACCTGCAGCTAGACCAAGAATACCATACGCCAACCATCGACCGCTGTGATGGAGCCATTGATTCTTGCTCCAACGCTTGGGAGACGACATGGATTCAAGCGCTGTGACGAGTGGTCCGCACATGCCCAAACAATGCAGACTTCCCGCAAAACCCAATATACCGGCAGCTGCAATCGCGTTTATCATACGTATTCGATAGCTTGTTCCATGTAGTATGCTTGATCTCCAATGGTGAAGGAGAGTTTGGCGATATAAATTCCCTTAGCCATTTCATTCAAGGGAATTGATAGTGCAGCTGACGCCACCACGTCGAATTGCTTGTCGTTTGCTGCATTGGCCGGACAATAGAGTTCAATTTTACACGCTTGCGCAGCGCGGCATTCATCTGGGAAGGTGATGTTCAATTCACCAGCGGTGAGTGTGATTGTTGGCTTAGATGATAACGTGGTGATGTTACGCTGCGCAGCTAAGCGTTCACTGTAGGCCAATTCCTGAGCATAATAATCTTTCGAAACCAAATCGACACGTTCGCTGCTTGCTTTGAAAACAAGTGTAAGCATGCCTACCACGAAGGTGATATAAACGGCGGTTATTTTCCATCCCCAGTTCATAGGTGTTCTTTTTTAGTGATGAAGTGGTCCAAGGAAGAAGGTTTTTTCTTCGCCCATAATGTTGCCTGAACTCACGACGTTAACGATAATTTTTGACTTCTGCTCCCGGATTTCTTCGGCAGGAAGCACCACGAATACTTGAGTGTCTAAAAGACTGTCTTTATGAATAATCAAGTTTTGATTGCCCACTAGTCTGACTTCTCCATGCACATTGCTCAATGCAAACTCTACGGGAAGATCGTTGTGTGTTTTATTGATGATCTTGACGTTATACAGATTGCTGATTCTGCCATCGGGTTCGTTGTAGAACAAGGTTCCCTTCGCTCTGACCATGTGCACATCAAGGTCGCTGCGGGTAATGAGCAGAAAGGATTCAAGAGCAACAAGAAGAAGGAGCACGAATGAATAGGCCATCATGCGCCAGGAAATGCGCAGTTTTTTACCTGTTTGAATACTGTGTTCACTGGCATAACGGATGAGGCCTTTGGGTTTTTGAACCTTCTCCATGATGTGGTCGCAGGCATCAATGCACGCCGTGCAATTGGTGCATTCGAGTTGCGTGCCGTTTCGGATGTCGATTCCGGTTGGGCACACGCGCACGCATTCAAAACAGTCGATGCAATCGCCGGCAGTGGCTTTTGGTTCTTTCAGTGGCTTCGAACGAGGCTCACCGCGTTTATGGTCATAGGCAACGACGATGCTATGCTTGTCCAGCAGCACACCTTGCATGCGACCATAAGGACACACGACCAAGCACGCCTGTTCTCGAAACCACAGGTAAACAAAGAAGAAGACACCACTGAAAATGATCATCAGGGAAAACCCGCCAAGGTGCTGCGACAGCGGCTCGGTCACGATTTTATACAACGCGTCAATACCGATGATGTAGGATAAAAAGGTATTGGCGATGAGCACGGATACCACAAAAAAGATGGATACTTTGAGTGATTTCTTCGTGATCTTTTCACGATTCCAGGGGAGTTTGTTAAGTGCGCGTTGATGTGCGGCATCGCCTTCAATCCAGTATTCAATTTTGCGAAAAACCATTTCCATGAAAATGGTTTGAGGGCAAACCCAGCCACAGAATACCCGGCCAAAGATGACAGTGAATAGGGCGATGAAGACAATGAAGGTCACCATGCCAATCATAAAAATGAAAAAGTCTTGCGGCCAGAAGCGCACTGCGAACAGAATGAATTTTCGCTCGCTAATGTTGAAGAGGAACAGAGGTTCGCCATTGACCTTTACGAAGGGCAACGCAAAAAATATCAGGAGGTAAATCCAACTAACCAGCGAGCGCATGGAGTAGAGGCGTCCGGATGGTTTTTTGGGATAGAACCATACACGATGTCCTTCTGCATCGATATGGCTGACAGAGTCGCGGAATTCTTCTTGATCTTTTATGGGTTCCGTCATTTCACTTTTTACTTACTGATGCTGTCTGTTTTCGTTGTATCGGTTGGTTGACTATTCGTCTCGGCTTCCGGTTTTCCTTCAGGAGCTTTGGGGCTGGCGGGTGTTGTTCCTTTC
>JBKCDO010000094.1:0-589 GCA_046304755.1 Flavobacteriales bacterium | reverse complement strand
CCTTTTCCGTTTCTTGTTCACTCAACACCGATGTTTTTGTCTCTTCCTTTTGCACCAAATTATCCAGCGTGTCAGAATCAATTCGTACAAACAGGAAACCTAATTCAGCGCGGTACTCCAAATGCTGCATCCAGTGATTATCCAGTACGGTATCCATCACCAAGACGTCGTAATTGCGACGTTTGGCGGCCTGAATCAAGGCATCATGGCCGGCTGGATCATTGGTGTAAATCGCTACTACCTTATTATGCTTGTCCGTCTGTAATTCTTTAATTTGATCTTTGTATTCTTCCAATAAAAAGTGTTTCCCTTCTGTATTGGAAAGAAACGCAAATTGTCGCGCCCTATCCTGGAACTTCTCATCAGCGACCATCCCATACTTGACAAATACACCCAAATCTTTCCATTTCTCTTCAAATGCCGCGCGATCCTGCTTGTACAATTCATGTAGTTTATCAGCTACTTTCCTCGCAATATAATCGCTGATCTTCTTAACATTACCGTCACTTTGCAGGTAAGAGCGCGATACATTCAACGGTATATCTGGGGAGTCAATGACGCCGTGTAACAACTGCAACCACTCCGGTAC
>JBKCDO010000093.1:0-9546 GCA_046304755.1 Flavobacteriales bacterium | reverse complement strand
GGGCCGAATTTCCATTTTTGCTGACCCTCCCCCTCGTCGCTACTTCGCACCGTCGAACAACAAACACCGTTCGGCGCAAACGAATGAACGACCTTAACCAAAACCCTATATTACCCATGAGACCCTTCATCCGCGGGCCATGTTTCGGGCCTTGCCGCATACGCGATCAGCCGGCGGCTTAAAGAAACAAACCGAAAAACTGACTCAACATACTTTATAAAACAACTAAACCAAATCATTTTTAATTAACTAAAACCAATTTATTATGTCATATTCATTTAATTCAATTACTACAGCAGCCGATTGTGATGCTTTGTTACTCTTGGCCAACCGCGAGAAAAGTGAAATCACCTATGCGATCGACACCATTACTCGCCGTATTAACTCCATGACCACCAGCGCTGCAGAGCTAACAGCTGACGTATCGACTGTGGTAGCGAGACTTGCAACGCAAGAAACCATTATTGCCAGCTTGCCGGATGGTGAGGCCAAAGAAGAGGCCATCACCGAGAAGATGGGCTTGGAGTATCGTTTGCGCGTGCTCAACGACCGCATGGACAACTACGGAGCGATAGCGTTGTTGCGTCGCGAAAACGAGCTCGAAGTGCAAAGCGCTGCGCTCGATCGCCAGGAGATTTTCATCACGGAAATCCAAAACCGTCGTGCTCAGATAGGAGCATAACGAAGGGCGAAGGACGAAGGACGAGGGGCGAAGGGTTCCGAAGTGCAAAGCTGCACCACCACACCCCAACCCTTCGTCCCCAGTCCTCAGTCCCCAGTACCCAGTACCCAACCCACACACCTTACACCCATGAGAAATTTATTTACCCTCCTTGCGCTGCTCGTCATTACCACATGCCACGCGCAGTATTTACCTGCAGATTCTTCCTTTTACAGAAGTTCGCCTCCAGTGTCGGAGCTTGAATTGCGTGTACGCCGAATAGAACTCAATACGCAGGCTTTCGAGAAGCAGGCGCGCATTGGCAAGCACATTATTCTGGTCGGCCTTTTTTCCATGACAGCTGGCACGTTAATGATTAGTAAACACCCTCTTCACGGCCTAGGCTACTTGTTCACCCTCACCGGCGTAGTGGGGGCAACCTGTGGCAACATCATCATACTGGACGCACCGCGTGTCTTGCGGGCGGATAAAGTCAGGCGCAGGCGCGAATTGTAAACGTTGGATGTGAATTGCGATGAAATGGGCTCGGTGACGGGCTCATTTTTTTTTGAGGATTATAGGGGTTAGGATTGTGGGATTGTAGGAAGCGACAACCTGAATTTTTAACCGCGGAGGCACGGAGAGAGCAGAGCGTTTTTTGAATATTCTTTGTGATTCAAGGCGATTTTGCCGTTGGGAAAACACCATTTTTATGCCCAAGCCCCTTTAGGGGCGATATATCCATAGCGAGAAGGGTTTCCTCAATTGAGTAAGCCCCAGCGGGGCGAAATCATTGCTAGGTTGGGTTAACAAGGCTTACATATGTGGTACCAACAACCCCTACTACTCTGGTGGTAACGGTACCTCTCAAGCAGCAATGACCTATATTCGGGAGACTCACTTCCCTTTGTGGTTGCCCGCCGGCACGACAATACAAGTGAGCACTGGGGTGACATCTTTATCCATTTTGGAATTCAACGTGGCTCAGTAAACTGTTCGATCGAAATGTTCTTTCACTGGCTAATAGAACATCTAAAACTTCATTATATAATCTTGCAGGTATTTTTGAATCACTTTTAGAATAAAGGTCATTCTCCATTCGACCAAAAAATTAAAATACCAATGATTAAGCGCAAGGGTATGGTCATTTCATTTCTATTGTCGTTTAATTGGGGTGCAGCCCAATCCCTCAACATGTGGACCTACTCCATCTGCGCTTCAGGAGATCCTGCATTAAGCTGGACAGCGGGTGAAACGTTCAGCTCGTTGAGATAGCAATAAACAATTCTGGTAGTCTTACCAATTGACTGTAAGCCCAACGTAATCAACACCCTCTGAAAATTACTCAGTATGGTGAGTAAAATTACTCAGTGTGGTGAGTAAATTTACTCAGTGTGTTGAGTAGTGGTTTTGGATGCTGGTTGTGGAATCTCTGACGTGATCCCAAAGGGCACCCGACACGAGAAAAGGAAACAAGAAATTTCGTAAACGATATTTTTTCATTTGGAAGCCCCGAAAATCCTCAAGGCTGCAAGGGATTACTGACGTGATCCCAGAGGGGGGACCCGACACAAGAAAAGGAAACAAGAAATTTCGTAATCGATATTTTTTCATTTGGAAGCCCCGAAAATCCTCAAGGCTGCGCCTTGGATATTTTCAGGGCTTCCAAACAAAAAAATCCGGCTTCACCGGATTTCTTCTTTCATTTTCTTGCGGAGAGGGCGGGATTCGAACCCGCGGTACCTTGCGGTACACACGCTTTCCAAGCGTGCTCGATCGACCACTCTGACACCTCTCCTTTTTTTGGGGACTGAGGACTGGGGACTGAATAATTCAGCACTCAGTTCTCATTACCCTGTACTCAGTACCCAGTACTCAGTACCCAGTACTCAGTACCCAGTACTCAGTACTCAGTACCCAGTACCCATTTAGTACTCCAATATTCCCGACTCTTTTGTCGGGGTGGGCAAAAATAACCGCTCTATCTTCGTCCCACAAACAAAATCATTTGCACGTGAAAAAACTTTTACTCTCAACATTTGCGTTTGTCGCCTTGACTGCTGCGGCTTTCGCTCAAGGTACCTACGTTAACGGAACCATCATCGGCGTGGATCCGATCTGCGAGATTATGACCGTCTCAGGGACCTACTATGCCGGCGAAGACTCCACCAATGCCGGTGAAGTCACCTTTGGAATGGCCGGTGCAATCGGCGTCTATGGTGCTCTCCTGCCTACGACCTCAGAAGCGGTGAACCTGACCGTTTGCGTAACCCCTTCGCCTAATTGCGGCTTTGTGATCTGCATTGAACAAATGGTTTATGCCAATACGGCGAACAATGTCGTCATCACTATGGGCGGATCGAGCGACTTTGACCAAGACGGATTTGACAGCTCAGTTGATTGCAACGACAACGATCCGTACGTAAATCCGGCCATGGAAGAATTCTGCGGCGATTTCATGGATAATAACTGCGATGGCGCACTCGATGAAGGCTGTGGTGGCGGCGGTGAGACCGATAACGATAACGACGGTTTCATCAGCTCTTTCGACTGTAACGACAACGACGCAACCATCAACCCTAACGCCATGGAAATCTGTGGCGACAGCATCGACAACAACTGCAACATTCTCGTTGACGAAGGCTGCGGCGGTGGATTGTTTGATTTCGACATGGACGGATATGACTCTTCCATCGATTGCAACGACATGGACTATATGATCAACCCGGGAATGCCCGAGATCTGCGCCGATATGATTGACAATAACTGTAACAGTGTTGTTGATGAAGAAGGCTGCACGGGCGGCGGAACAGGCGGTTGCAATCCGGAAATTACGCTGATTAGCGACTCTGCCTTGTGGAGCGAAACTCCGGGCGTTGTATGGATTCTCTTCCCATTCAATCCTTCCAACACGATGACCTACTTCTGGTCATTCGGTGATGGCAATACTTCTACCGAGGCCTTCCCTACCAACATCTACGAACTCGACGGCACCTACACTGTTTGCCTCACCGTAACAGATGCCAGCGGCTGCACGGGAATGACTTGCGTAACCTTCACCGTTACCCCTGAAGGCGACTTCTTGCCGGGCGGTATGCCAATGACCGGCTTTACCCTGAACGTGGTGAATGCTGTTCCAAATAATGTAACCGAAGTTGCTGCTGAAGCCGTTGTAGACGCCTTCCCATGTCCATTCAACGAAGAGCTCACACTCAACATCCAATCAGCATTGGCCGGTAAAGCACAAGTATCGTGTTACGATATGACCGGCGCTTTGATAGCACAGGAACAAATCGTTGTTTCAACCCAACGCAACACCTACTCCTTCTCCACCGCAACTTGGAGCCATGGTGCCTACACCGTCGTTGTAACTACCCCAAGCGGATCAATCCGTAGGGTTGTTATGAAGTAATTTGTATACACCACCGGTAATAGGTGGGGTTGTTGCCACGAATGCACGAATTTTTTACGAAAATTCGTGCATTCGTGTCTATAGACCAACTATAACACGCCACCCAAGGAAGGAGTCCTTGAAGTGGTATTAGCTATTGAAAAAACCAAGCAATGATAAAACCGTTACTCACCGCACTTTGCCTCCTTGCAGGCACAGCCGCCATGGCTCAACTTAGTCACGGCGGTCAGCCCAACAATTGGGCAAACAAAACCGTTCCTTCCTCCTTCAGCTACGAACGATTGGGCTCCATCGACCGCGAACGTCTGGCGCTGGAAGATGCCATCACCGACCAATACAAAGACATCCCTTACCGCTTCGGTGTTGAATTCGAGACGAATTTCGACATCAATAATGCAGGTATCCTCACCAACGATGCTACCCACGGAACAACCACCTGGATGCTCGGCATTGAATGTCCGGGAGCACTTTCCATCAGCATCCGTTTCGATGAATTTCAAGTGCCCAAAGGCGGCGAACTCTTTATTTGGTCGGCCGACCGTAAGGAATTCCTTGGTTCCTTCAACCACAAGAACGTGAAGCCAACGGGCGTATTAGCCTGCGGACTCGTTCACGGCGATAAAATTGTGGTAGAATACAGCTGTCCTACTCACCTATTCGATCAATCATCTTTGACTATTGGTGAAGTAGTTCACACCTACCGTCCTTTTGCATCGAGCCCATTTGTACAGGACGCCATTGAAGCACTGCGCGGTCCATTTGGATCATCCGGTGGATGCAACGTAGGTGTTAATTGTCCTGAGGCGGCCGATTGGCAAATCGAAAAACGTTCGGTGGCGATCATCGTTGAAGGCGGAAGTGGAATCTGCACCGGTGCCATGGTCAACAATACCGCGAATGACGGCACACCCTATTTCCTGACTGCTAACCACTGCACACAAGGCTCAAACACGGGTAACTGGGTATTCTATTTTAATCATGAAGCAACCAGTTGTACAGGTAATAACGGTCCAACCACGGATCTGATTTCAGGTGCCGACCTGGTAGCCAACAATGCCGGCAGTGATGTTGCCCTCTTATTGCTCAACGATACCCCGCCGGCTTCTTATAATGTGCAATACGCAGGCTGGGATGCCACCGACAGCGAAAATGCGGTGACATCAACCGTTTGCATTCACCACCCGGGTGGTAATGTGAAAAAGTTTTCGCGCGATGACGACGCCGCTTATCACGACGTTTCAGGCGGCGCACAAGTGTGGTGGATTGATGAATGGGAATTGGCTGTAACAGAGCCGGGATCAAGCGGATCGCCCCTTTTCAACCAGGATCACCGTATTATCGGTCAGCTTTACGGCGGTGCCAGTGCTTGCAACGGCAACGTCGGCAACGGTCAATATGATTTCTATGGTCGTTTCGGCGTAAGCTGGGATAACGGGAATACAGCTGCCACCCGCTTGCGCGACTGGCTCGACCCACTTAATACCGGTGTGCTTGTGTTGGACGGGTATCCGGAAGGATTCACATTGCCTGAGGTGGATGCTTTGGCGTCCGGCATCAGCAACATCGATGAGAACAACTGCAGTTCGACTGTTTCTCCGGTGTTTTCTTTCATCAACCATGGAACGTCGTTATTGACTTCGTGCACCATCAATTACCAATTGAACAATGGCACCGTTGCCACGATTGACTGGACAGGTTCTTTGAATTCCAATCAATCTGCTTCGGTAAATCTCCCTGATTTGACTGCTGCTGACGGCAACAACACCCTCGTTGTGTGGATTACAAATGTCAACGGTAATGGTGCGGACGACATCACCAGCAACGACACCAGCACGTTTAACTTCTCAGCTATCAGCGGAACAGCCAGTTTCTTCAACATCCAAATCACCTTCGACGATTATCCGGAGGAGACCTCTTGGGAGTTGGTCAATGCAGGCGGAACAACGGTGGCGTCAGGCGCAGGATACACAGGCGGAACAATCAATTTGGACGTGTGTGTGCCGGCAGGATGCTATGATTTTACCATTATCGATGACTACGGAGATGGCATCTGCTGCGCTTATGGCGATGGTATCTACACCGTCACAAACCCCAATGGAGCTGTCGTGGCTGCAGGTGGAGAATTCACGGATTCTGAAACTACCAATGTTTGCACATCGACGCTGGCCATCGAAACTGCGGTTTCCACATCACTTTCGGTGTACCCCAACCCCGCTGAAGATATGCTGCGTATAGAGTCATCATCGTCACTTTCGGGCATTCGTATTTTCGATGCTGTTGGTCGCGAGGTATTCTCACAAATAAACGCAGCCACTGTATACACTATCGACACGAGTGAGTTGCCTTCCGGTATTTACATGGTATCCGTAATGACCCTCAACGGACCGGTTAACCGTCAGGTTGTGGTTCGTCACTAATCATTTCTCAGATAATATGAAAAGGCACTGCTAAGGCGGTGCCTTTTTTTGTTGGTGGCGGGGCCAATCCCCGACCCTTCCCAATGGGAAGGGAGGACCTTCTCGCTTGCGGCGCTCTTGTGTGGAATGCGACAGGGGTTCACCAATGAGCCCATCCCCGGCCCTTCCCAAAGGGAAGGGAGAAACTTCTCGCTTGCGGCGCTCCTGTGTGGAATGCGACAGGGGGTCACCAATGAACCCATCCCCGACCCGTCCCAAAGGGAAGGGAGGACCTTCTCGCGAAGGGTGGATGTTGGTTCGGAGCCTTTAGAAACACTGCACTTATTTGGCAAGAAGGGTTCTCCCTTCCCTTTGGGAAGGGCCGGGGATGGGTCCGTTATATAACAGCAACACCTCAAACTACCTCAATTGCCCTATGCGAGAAGGGTTCTCCCTTCCCTTTGGGAAGGGCCGGGGATGGGTCCTTCACCCAAGCCGCTTCGCTCGATTCCAATAGACATCCATTTCGTCGAGGGTCATCTCACCCAGTTGTTTACCGTCTTTGGCGCTTTCCACCTCGAGGTATTGGAAACGTTTGATGAACTTGCGGTTGGTGCGTTCCAGGGCATCCTCGGGGTTGATGCCTTTGAAGCGGGCGTAATTGATGAGTGAAAACAGGACGTCTCCGAATTCCTCCTCCATCTTGTCGCTGTTGAGGTCAGCCTCCACCTTGAATTCATTGATTTCTTCCTGCACTTTATCCCACACCTGGTGAGCGTGCTCCCAATCAAATCCGACACCACGCGCTTTATCCTGTATTCGTGAGGCCTTCACCAAAGCCGGAAGCCCTTGTGGAACACCTTCGAGCACGCTTTTCTTTCCTTCCTTCAGTTTGAGTTTCTCCCAGTTCGACTTCACCTCTTCCTCATTGGCCACTTGCACGTCGCCATAGATATGAGGATGACGACTGATTAGCTTTTCGCAGATGCCGTTCAGCGAGTCAGCAATGTCGAAAGCCCCTTGCTCGCTGGCAATCTTCGCATAGAACACCATGTGCAACAGGATATCCCCGATTTCCATTTTCAACTCACCCAAATCACCTTTGATGATTGCATCACCGAGCTCATAGACTTCTTCGATGGTCAGATGCCGCAAGCTTTCCAGCGTTTGCTTTTTGTCCCAAGGACAACCGGCGCTCAACTCATCCATGATGATTAACAATCGCTCAAAGGCGTCTTTCTTGGCTTGCATGGTATTCATGGTTCAAAAGTAAAGGATGTGTTTCGATCCGCCTTTTGAGCTCATTTCTCTCGATCAACGTGATATTCACAATTTATCTAAGCATACAAAAAATGCCCTTCGACCTTCGTTTCTTAGCGGCATGAAAAGAATCATCATTTCCGCGGGGATCTTCATTTCATCCCTGCATGCGCATGCTCAGCAGAGCGCTGTTGCGCCCGTTAAAAGCGATTTCAATCAATGGCACATGCTCGATGCCAATGACGGCACAGCCGGTGTCGGTGCCATTCGCTCGCACAATGAGCTATTGAAAGGAAAAAAAGCAACCCCCGTGGTTGTGGCTATCATCGATAGTGGAACAGAAACTTTTCACGAGGATTTGCGCGCCAACATTTGGGTGAATACCGATGAGGTAGCCGATAACGGCATCGATGATGATAAAAACGGTTATGTGGATGATGTGCACGGATGGAGCTTCATCGGCGGCCCGGGTGGTGATGTATCGGTCGACAATATGGAGTTCACCCGCATTTTCCGCGAAAAGAAAGCGCGCTTTGGAAGCGTAACGGATGCCTCTCAGATAGCAAAAGCTGACCGCGCCGACTATGAGCATTACCTGAAGATGAAAGCTGAATTCGAGCGCCGCACCGAAGAAGCCAAAGGTGGCATGATGCAAATGGCGATGGTGGAAGAATTCTCCGCCGGCGCGAAAGATGCCGTTCGTCAGCATCTGGGCAAAGACACCTATACCGTGGAAGAAGTAGCCGCCATTCAAACCGATGATGAGTTTCTGCAAGCGGCGCAGGGCTTTGTCATCATGACGATGACCGAAGACGTTGAAGCACAGATTGCCGAGGGTAAGAAGTACTATGAAACGCAGGCGATGTACCAACTCAATACCGAGTTTGACCCTCGTCACATGGTGGGAGATAATTACAACGATATCAACGAGCGTTACTATGGCAACAATCATATCGATGGTCCGGAAGCGGAACACGGTACGCACGTAGCCGGTATTGTTGGTGCAGTTTGGAACGGCAAGGGAATGGATGGGGTGTGTCAGAATGCACAACTCATGATTATCCGTTGCGTGCCCAATGGTGATGAACGCGATAAGGACGTTGCCAACGCCATTCGCTATGCCGCCGACAATGGCGCCCGCATCATCAATATGAGTTTCGGGAAGAGTTTCTCTCCCGGCAAAGCCGCCGTTGATGAGGCCGCGAAATACGCTGAAAGCAAAGGGGTACTCTTGATTCACGCTGCCGGAAATGACTCCAAGAACATCGACGTTCAACCCAACTTCCCGAAAGACACTTATAACGAAGGTGGCGTTTGCAGCACCTGGATGGAAATCGGCGCCAGCGGACCATCTGTTGAAGCCCTGTGCGCGGATTTCTCTAACTATGGTAAAAAATCAGTGCACGTCTTCGCTCCCGGCGTAGATATCTACAGCACAGTTCCCGGTGGCGGTTTCAAAGACAATAGCGGTACCAGCATGGCGGCGCCTGTGGCCAGCGGTGTAGCAGCGGTTTTGATGAGCTACTACCCGACCCTGACCGCGGCGGATGTGAAGGCCATTCTCATGCAAAGCGCCACCAGCTATCGCAAGGTGAAAATCCCGCGCGTGGTGGAACGCAAAGCCATGGGTAAATTCTTCGCCCGCATTTTCATTAGTAAAAAGAAAAATGAATCGTCCGAAATGCCTCCGCGCGTCTATAAAAACACCACAGTAAAGTTTGGTGATCTGAGTATTACGGGTGGAGTCATCAATTTGTATGAGGCGTTGAAGTTGGCGGAGACGTGGAAGAAGTAGGGGTGAGTACTGGGGACTGGGG
>JBKCDO010000092.1:0-7749 GCA_046304755.1 Flavobacteriales bacterium | reverse complement strand
CTCAGGCGATGCATCATCACGCACCTTCCATTTTGCATCAAATACTTTTTGGATTAACTGCATCATGTATTCACTGTGCTCTATTTCATGCACAAGTTCATACAATGTGGTATAGACTTCCTCCATGCCTTCAAAGGCTTTGAGGATGTCATTCACAATCACATTCGATTTATAAATCCGGAAAAAACTCTCCTCGCTCAGCACGCTATCGCGCAATTGCAGGAGTCGAATTTCTCCGTCCAATTCTTCAAAATCAAGGGCGGGAAATGCAACGTTATTGCGGCGTATTTCCGCAAATTCATGTACACGCTGCAATTCAACCCGCAAACGACGATGATCACGCAGTGGCTGAAGATCCACCATACGCAAGCGCGCCGTTGGTTGGGCGCAATAGTCATGCAGCATCAACCGAATGAGATCGAATTCTAAATCCTTTACCGCCTGTTGATCAAAATGCATCATGCCTGCTCGTGCGAAGCGGTGAATGTCTTCGCAGTATGTGCAACAACCGAAGAATCTGACTTGTTCACGTACTTGTTGACGCCGACTATGACGCGCTTGCCTGAAGCCAGCGCCTGTTGAGCCGCAAATTGATGCTCAGCCACATCCTTCGTCCATTGCTTATCGAAGGCTGCTTTGCCGGCACCTCCACGAATGGCATCCCATTGCTGAAACAGCGACCAACCGGCACGCAGGACTTTCCCGGTGAACTGCTCGATGTAATGAGATCCATTGGCAGCCGAACGATACGACTCGAAATAACTTTCTTCAGTCAGCAGCTGTTGTATGTTACGCGACCAGCGCAAGGCAGCAGCATCATCCAACGTTGTATTTGCATTGTATGGCTCGACCTTCACGCTATTTACTCCACCGATTAAAGCACTCATGGCTTGCGTGGTTGCTCTGAGTAAATTGTTGTGTGCGTCTTTTGCTGTTTGATAATAACGCGAAGTGCTCGCGGCGATGTGTGTATGGATAGAACACCCGAACTCCGGTGTGTATTGCTCGATGATTGACTTCCATGCCCAGCGAAACGCGCGGTATTTCGCTATTTCGGCAAAATAGGAACTGCCCGTAGCGAAATTGAACTGAATCATGGCAGCAGCTTCATCTACTGTGAGGCCGGCATCCATTGCGCGCACGAGAAAGGCATGTCCTTCCGTCAACGCGAAGGCTATTTCCTGAATGGGATTGGCGCCTGCTTCATGAATAGCAACGGCATCAACGGCGAACCCGCGAAACAAAACAAAATGATCTTTCAGAAAATGGACGCTGTCTGCAAAGTCATCATCGGTGAGGGAATTAAAATCCGTATAAAACGCTCCTCTCAATTCCTTGCTATGCAATTCGCGTGAATCACACAGTTGCTTGAGCCATTGCGCCGACCCTTTTAAATTGGTCACGCCATCGATGTGTAGTGAGATATACTGCACGTACACATCTTTGAGCATCAACTCCAGTTCCGCCGCGGATGTTGGCGCTGAGCTAAAGCACACCGCATTGCAACCACCCATTAACGCTTCAAGCGCCAACTTGTTCATTGCCGCCGGTGACGAACCTTGAATGCCTTGCATCATTTCCCACGTTGGCAAGCCCTCTATGGCATAACTCTCCGCTGAAGAAAACGCATAAGGCTCCATGACCACGTCTTCAGAAACTTGCCAGGTGAGGGAATTCTGCGCACGATCCCCCAGTTCCTTGGTCAGCAATTGCTGCCATTGTTCAATACTAGACTTATCGAACTCTTCAAAATTCAATGTGCTCATGGGTGCAAACTAGGGCTTGTAATAGTTCATCGCTTCAGGCATGAAGGCTTGCAAATCTGCAATGCGCGTTTCATCGCTTGGATGCGTGCTTAGTAACTGCGGCGGAGCTTGACCTCCCATCTCGCTCATGCGCTGCCAAAAAGCAATGGATGATTGTGGGTCGTATCCGGCCATCGCCATGAAAACAAGGCCGAGTTTATCCGCCTCCGACTCATGATTGCGGCTATAGGCCAATATGCCCAGAGTAGAACCCAATCCGTAAGATTGTAAAAACACATTCTGCGTTTCCGCGCGTTGTTCGGAAAGGGCAACACTGAGTGCGAGTCCACCCAATTGCACCGCCAATCCCTGACTCATCCGTTCATTTCCGTGGCGAGCCACAGCGTGTGCAATCTCGTGTCCCATGACAACGGCCAGACTTTTTTCATCCCGAGTGACGGGCAAAATTCCGGTATAGACCACAACTTTTCCTCCGGGCATGCACCAGGCATTCACCGTGTTTTCATTCACCACGTTGAATTCCCAATCGAAGCCTTCAATGCGCTTGGATTGACCGTTATCGGCCAGATACTTGGTCACGGCTTCTTTGATGCGATTGCCAATACGTCGCACTAAAATCACATCCTTGTGCGTATCGGGCAAAACCTGACTGGTGTCCAAAAATTCATCATACGCCTGAAAAGACATGCCAATCATTTCGCGCTCACTAATGAGACGTAACTGCTTACGCCCGCTGATGGGTACCGTATCACAGGCGTTGAACACCAACACCACGACCAATACGATGCTACAAAAAACTATATTCTTTTTCATTAATTCTTTTTAATAATTACAGCGCACCGAAGTGCGCTGCTATACTTTCTTCTCGCTTAAACAACACGCAAATGAATACTTGCTACACAACGCGTCTTTCATATTGCTATCCGCAGCGCACCGCAGTGCGCTGCTACACCTTCCTCTCGCAAAATTCATCCTTCGCCCTTCGTCCCTCGCCCTTCGCTACTGTATCTCCGCCGTCAACCCCCTTTCCAACAGCGCCGTGCACATCGGCTCCAACTTCTCGTATGCACCTTGCTTCACTGCGCACTTGCCTTTAAAGTGAACAATAATGGTACATTGCTCGGCTTGTAAAAGCTCATGACCGCAGACTTCAATGAGCGCTTCAATCACAAAATCAAAACTGTGCACATCGTCATTGAATAGAATCAACTTGCGGCCATCAGCCACATCGGTTTCTTCCAATAGTACTTCCTCAAGTTCGGTGAATGTTGACATATGCATACGGTAGTGTACAAAAATACACGCCCACATCCATTCACACCTCGGCTGTGGGGGCGAATTTCCATTACATTTGAACAGCTAATCACACTATGAAACACCTCCTGTTTTTTGCCCTTTTTATCCCGGTGATATTGTCGGCTCAAGTCGAAAATCAAACACCCTGGGAAGATAAATTCAAGCAACTTGGCCCTGAGCTGGCTACGCCCAACGAGCAGCGGACCGCAAGTGGAGCGCCCGGCAATGCCTACTGGCAGCAGCGTGCCGATCACAACATGAACATCACCATCGATGATGCTACGCAAACGCTTTACGGGGAAGAAATCATCACCTATTTCAATAATTCGCCTGATGTGCTTTACTACATCTGGCTTCAACTGGATCAAAATGCTTTCGCCAAAAACAGTGATAGCTATGCCGTTGAACAAATGAAGATCGAAGAAAGTGTGAGCTACAATGATTTGATTGACCTCAATCCCTGGTATGACGGCGGCTTCAAGCTTGATTACGTGCAAGACATGTTCGGCAAAGGGTTGAAATACACCGTCAACAAAACCATGATGCGCATCGATTTGCCCGCACCCATCAAACCCAACGGCACATTTTCGTTCAAGATCAAATGGTGGTACAACATCAACGACCGCATTCGCCTGGGAGGAAGAAGCGGTTATGAATATTTCGAAGAAGACGAAAACTACCTCTACACGATGGCGCAGTTCTTCCCGCGAATGGTAGTCTATTGCGACAACCAAGGCTGGCAACATAAGCAGTTTCTGGGCATGGGTGAATTCACCCTCAACTTTGGCAACTACGATGTGAAAATCACCGTTCCTGCTGACCACGTTGTTGCCGCTACCGGTGTACTGCAAAACCCAAAAGATGTGCTGAATTCAGAGGAGTTGAAGCGTTTCCTTCAGGCGAAAACCAGCACTGAGCCTGTTGTCATTGTCACACAAGAAGAGGCAGAGAAAAAAGAAAAGTCAAAAGAGAAAACGAAAACGAAAACATGGCATTTCAAGGCTGAGAATGTTCGTGATTTTGCCTTCGCTACATCGCGCAAATTCATCTGGGATGCCCAGGCTGTAGACCTTGGCACCAACAAGCCGTTGGCGATGTCGTACTATCCCAAAGAAGGCAATCCACTTTGGGGACAATTCAGCACACGCGTGGTCGCCCACACCCTGCGCAGTTACAGCAACCACACGATCACGTACCCTTACCCTGTCGCTATTTCCGTGCACACCAAGTGGATGGGAATGGAATACCCCATGATTTGCTTCAACGGCGGCCGTCCCGAAAAAGACGGCACCTATGATCAGGGCACGCGTGACGGAATGATTTCCGTAATCATTCATGAAGTGGGTCACAATTTCTTCCCGATGATCATCAACAGCGATGAGCGTCAGTGGACCTGGATGGATGAAGGCCTCAACACCTTCGTGCAGTATCTCGCAGAAAAGGAATACGACCGCAATTATCCCACCCGTCGCGGACCTGCGCGCAACATCGTTGACTATATGCGCGGCGACAAGAGTAAAATGAGTCCGATTATGACCAATAGCGAAAGCATTTACGCCTTTGGAAATAACGCCTACGGAAAACCGGCCACTGCCCTCAATATCCTTCGCGAAACGGTCATGGGCCGCGAGCTTTTCGACTATGCGTTCAAGGAATATTGTCGCCGCTGGGCCTTCCGTCACCCCACTCCCGATGATTTCTTCCGCACCATGGAAGACGCCAGTGCCGTTGACCTCGACTGGTTCTGGCGCGGTTGGTTTTATGGCACTGACCATTGCGACATGAATCTGAAGGACGTCAAAATCTTCCGCCTCAATACGCACAACCCGGAGATTGAGAAAGCCCTTGAGCGAGAAAAGAAAGATGATCAGCCGGCCGATATTTCCTTACAACGTGACATCGCCGAGAAACTGCCGCTTGAAGTGGATCAGGATCCTGATATGCGCGATTTCTACACCACCTATGACCCTTACAAAGTGACGGCGCTCGACCGGGTAGAATATGACGAGTACATCAACAAACTCAATGACAAGGAAAGGGAGTTGCTTTCGAAAAAGATGCTCTACTATCAGGTGACCGTAGAAAACAAGGGTGGTCTGATAATGCCGCTGATTTTTGATTTGGAATTCGTTGACGGAAACACCCGTCGCGTGCATATTCCTGCTGAAATCTGGAAGCGCAGTGAAAAAGAAGTCACCAAGGTTTTTGCGTGTGAAAAGGAAGTCAAATCCATTCTGCTCGACCCACAACTCGAAACTGCGGATGTAGATTTATCCAATAACGCTTGGCCGATGCGTGTGGTCCCGACCCGCTTTGAACTCTTCAAGGAAAGCCAGGGCCGTTCGCGCGAAAACCAAATGCAGCGAGCCAAACGAGAAGCGGAGCTACCCAAGAAATAAGCTTACACCACCAATAGCACCAGTGCCAATAAGCTCAGCACAACGCCGAGCCAATTGTAGCGGGTGAGGCGTTCTTTGAATAAGAGAACGGCAACTAGCGCTGAAACGAGCACTACGCCAAGATTATTGATGGGTAATAAAGCCGACTTCTGCATAATGCCACTGTCGTAAGCAAGCACCAGAAAGATGATCGAACCGTAGTTGATGGCGCCCAGCACAAGCCCGCCAATGATATCACGACTTGTCAGTTCAACGGTGCCTTTACTCAACCCATAACCCAAGTAGCCCACTCCGCACAAACCGGCCATACCAAACGACAAGCATGAGTAGAGTTTAAGCTCATGTTCATTTTGAGGAAAAGAGGAGAAATAAGCGATTCCGAAATCGACTCCGGTGCTTCCCAACAAAATGAGTGCGGGTAGGGCAAATGAGCGGATGTTCAAGCGCCTTCCATCCGATTTCAAGGAGGAGAAATAGACACCGGCCATAGCGACCAGAATAGCAACACCTTTGGTCAAGGTCAGCCTTTCGTTTGGATCAACCCAAACAAATAAGAGCACCGCCAGCGCGAGCGACATTTTGGATGCGATGGTAGTTACTGAAACACCAATGACACGCGCTGTGGTTCCCGTCAAATTGAAGACGAGTATGAACAATACACCCAGGCTAATTCCTCCCCAAAACCATCTTGGAAATTCCATGGCATTGGCCAGTGCAAGCGACATATCCGGCACGACTAATACTCCAATAGTAAACGCGACAAAATAATTGACCACAATAGCCGGCAGTGTCTGCACCCCATAGCGGTCAAAGAGTTTAAACAGAAAGAAAATTGCTGCATTCGCCAGAATGCTCAAGAATAAAAACACCATGCGGCAATGATAGCCATCAATTATGATGAATGACGATAGAAACGCGCCACATCATCACCAAGGATCTGCTCATGATGGGAAGTCTCTTTCATTTTCGGCGCAGACAAACCAGCACCCCATTTGGTCGCTCCGGTAATGACGATAGCCTCATCCCATAATCCGGCTGCTAGAAATGAATTCAGCAATTGAGCGCCTCCTTCAACCAATACCGACAAAACCCGCTCATGATGGAGTTTTGCTAACACTTCCGTTAAATCGTGAACGTCGTGACACTTGATAAACATGGTCTTTGAATCTGTTTGATCCAGTTGATTATTCAAAACCAGCGTCGGCACTTCGCCGTCCAATACCCAAGTGTCATCCGGAAATTCAGGTTCAGTTGAAAGAACAATACGCATAGGGCTTTTGCCCACTACTTCCCGAACCGTCAATTGCGGATTATCATTGATTATCGTATTACGACCGACCATGACGGCGGCTTCATAGGCACGCAGTTGATGAACAAAAGTTTTTGTCTGTGGCCCCGAAATCCAGCGCACTCCCTTTTCCCCGGCGTTACGTTCGATATCAAGATATCCATCCATTGTTTGGGCCCATTTGAGCACAATGTAAGGTCGCCCTTTTTCGTGATAACATAAGAAACGTCGATTCATTTCGCGGCAGGCCTCCTCTTCAATGCCCTCGATAACTTCAATGCCTGCCGCCCGCAATCGAGCAGTTCCTCTTCCATTAACAGACTCAAACGGGTCACGGCTTCCAATGATGACGCGCGGGATGCCCATACGAATGATCAAATCCGCACAGGGAGGTGTTTTTCCAAAATGGGAACAAGGTTCCAGAGTGACATATAAACTCGCAGATGAAAGCAGTGAGTGATCTTCGACCGCGTTTATCGCATTCACTTCTGCATGGCCCTCGCCAAAATGCGCGTGATAACCCTCTCCAATAACTTTCCCGTCATGGACAACAACGCATCCTACCATGGGATTTGGAGCCACATAACCCTGACCTTTTTGGGCAAGTGCAATCGCCCTCCGCATCATTTTTTTGTCGAAGTCAGTTATTGCACCTTGAATGAGCGGTTGTTTTTTCATGAACAGCCCTGCAAAGTTGGATAAAGCTCAAGGAGAATGAAGCGCCTTAGGAATCTTTTTTTGAAAACCACACAATAAATGCAAGACAGCAAGGTTAATGCATCAAATTACAGCCGATGACCGATTTTACACTTGACGAATTATTGGAGTTTACGCACATGGAAGATCAGATGATTAATGAGATTTTCTCAAAAGATGCTGATGACTACTGCGAACCTTCGAACGACACTGTGAACACACTCCTGGCCTACAGCAAGGCCTTGAGCATCCGAAAGAGCCGATCGATGCAACACATTCGCGTAGTCTTAAACTAGAAAATGAA
>JBKCDO010000091.1:0-6608 GCA_046304755.1 Flavobacteriales bacterium | reverse complement strand
CAGTGGCACGTAATCACCGGTTTCGGATACACTTTCCTTGACTCTGACGGTGATGGCGTTAGTGATACCGGAATCATTGGTTTCGACGCTGTTAACGGCGCTCCTGCAGCTGACGTTAACGCTCGTGTTGTTACCATGACTTCACGTGACTATCAAGTACTCAGCAGCAATGGTTCTTTGAACAACTACAATGCTGTAATGAGCTACCTTCAAGAGAAGAAGTAATTCTTTCCTGATAATGATTAAGGGGCCTCTCGGGGCCCCTTTTTTTATCCCGCCCAGTTCTCGCGATCCAGGCTTCGGTATTGAATCGCCTCTGCCAAATGCTCACTGGCAATGTGCTCACTACCGGCCAAATCGGCAATTGTGCGGGCAACTTTCAGAATACGATCATAGGCCCGTGCACTCAACTTCAGTTTCTCCATCGCTGTAGACAGCATGCGCGTCCCTGATTCACTCAACGCGCAATGCTCCCGCAACAGTCGCGAATCCATCTGAGCGTTGCAACTCATCCCGGGCACATTTTCATAACGATTTTGCTGCCTCACTCGAGCATTTATGACGCGTTCGCGAACAACGGCACTGCTCTCTCCTGTGCGTTGACCGCTCAGTTCATTAAAGCTTACCGGCGTTACTTCGATATGAATGTCGATGCGGTCTAACAGCGGACCACTCACCTTATTCAAATACTTCTGAACGACCCCTGAGCCACATACACATTCCTTTTCGGGGTGATTATAAAAACCACACGGACACGGATTCATGCTCGCCACCAACATAAAACTAGCCGGATAATCAATCGAGAATTTGCTGCGTGAAATCGTTATGCTGCGGTCCTCCAGTGGTTGACGCATGACCTCAAGGACGGTCCGCTTAAACTCCGGTAGTTCATCCAAAAAAAGCACGCCGTTATGTGCCAGTGAAATCTCGCCGGGCTGCGGAAAACTTCCTCCGCCGACAAGCGCAACGTCACTTATCGTATGATGCGGAGCACGAAAAGGACGTGCCTGTATTAAGGCGTCTTCTTTTCTCAATCGACCGGCTACACTGTGAATCTTCGTTGTCTCCAGCGCCTCCTCCATTGTCAGCGGTGGCAATACCGTTGACAGTCGTTTCGCCAACATTGTTTTACCTGCTCCCGGTGGACCAATCAGAATGACGTTGTGTCCGCCCGCTGCAGCAATTTCAAACGCGCGTTTGATATTCTCCTGACCCTTCACATCTGTAAAATCGACCGCATGCTGAAGACCCGCTAAACCGAAAGCTTCCTGCGGGCTGACCACCACGCGCTCCGGTGTAGATAGCCCTTTAAAAAAATCAATCACGTCTTGAATGTGTTCAACGCCAAAGACCTCAAACCCCTCTACTATTCCCGCCTCGCGCGCATTGTGTTTGGGGACAATCATCCCCTTAAACCCCTCCTTTTGAGCTTGTATCGCAATCGGTAAGACACCACGTATTGGGCGCAAGCTACCATCCAGCGACAACTCACCCATGATGATGTAGTGCTCCAACAACTCTGACTCGAAAGCGCCGGTCGCTGACAGAAGCGCAATGGCCAGCGGCAAATCGTATGCGGTGCCCTCCTTGCGAAGGTCGGCGGGCGCCATGTTGATGGTGATGTTGCGAATGGGAAGATCATAGCCGCTGTTGCTCAATGCCGCGCGGATACGCTGTTGTGCCTCTTTAATCGCCGAATCAGGCAAACCGACAATTGCCAGGTGGGCGCCGCGGTCAACATGCGCTTCAATGGTAATGGTAGCGGCATTCACGCCGAATACGGCGCTGCCAAACGTTTTGATCAGCATCAAACGATAGTTTAAAAAGTTAGACTTGTTGGAAAAGCGAACTACGAAGTGTGTCGCTCGATATAATCAATCAAAGCATGAATAACCTTGATGTGTACTTCCTGAATACGATCAGCATAGCCCATCCAGGGAACTCTGACCTCGACATCACACAAGGATGCCAATGCTCCGCCATCCTTTCCTGTCAACGCCACAACCTGTATCCCCAAAGCCTTTGCGACTTTGGCAGCCTCCAGCACATTCGCGGAGTTGCCACTGGTGCTGATGGCCAACAACACATCACCTTCGCGACCGACGCCTTGCACAAATCGCGAAAACACGTGATCAAAGCCGTAATCATTTCCGACGCAAGTAAGATGCGAGGGGTCGCTAATGCTTATAGCAGCAATAGGTGCGCGATTATCGCGATAGCGGCCTGTTAGTTCTTCGGCAAAATGCATGGCATCGCACATACTGCCCCCGTTACCACAGGAGATAATCTTGTTGCCGGCATTCACTGCATCACTCATCACGCCTCCGGCGCGCTCAACACTCGCGGCGAAAACATCATCGCTTATGAGTTGCTGCAACAATTGCAGCGCCTGCTCGAAATGGGTGCGGGTGTGATTCATGATGCAAACTTAATTCGCGCCACGGTCAAAGTCTTATTCCCCATAGGAATATCTTATTGGAATTATATTCGAACAAATTTCCGGTCATGAAAACAGCCATTGGACTTATCGCTTGTCTTCTTGCTTGTGCGCACACAATTGCTCAGTGTGAATCTTGCACACCCGATTCCTCCTGTATAAGCACAGACGGCTTTCCGACGATGTGCCCGATAGTTCCTCCAGACGCAACGGTTGGTGAGTATTACAGCCAGCAAATCACGTTCTATCTGCCGGCAAACGTGAATGATCCGGGCTCCGGAATTAACGCCACGCTTCTTGAGGTAGATGTCACTTCAATAAGCGGATTGCCTTATGGGATGGAACTTACATTCAATAACGATGACGACACTTTTCTTCCTTCTGCCGGAGAAAATTTCGGATGCGCAACACTCTGCGGCACGCCGGTAATTCCCGGAACATTTACCATCTTCATAAACGCCAATGTGTTGCTCGAGCTGCTTGGATTCGAGGCAAGTCAACCACAATCCTTTTCTACAAACATCACTGTAATTCCGGGTTCCGGAAACGCCAACTCGTTTGCATTCGACAACAATGCCGGTTGCGGGGAAGTCTACGTTAACTACAACGCCTTAGTGCAAGCGCCCGCGCCGGACTCCACCGGTTATTTCTGGGATTTTGGCAATGGAAACACGGCCGAAGGCGCTGTTCCGCAAACAGCGGCCTACACGCAGCCGGGTAATTACACAGCGGCCTTGACAACAACCATCTACACCCTCAATCTGCAAACAGTTCAGCTCAACGGTGTGAATGGCAATTGGTCAGGCGACTTTGATGACCTTATCAGTGAAGCAGATCCATACTTCGTGCTATCGGATGCCGACGGCGTCATTTACACGTCCCCGACCATTGACAACAACCCTAACGCCTCCTGGCAACTCGATGGATTAAGTGTGAACAATCCACCATACACCCTTCAGTTCTTTGACGACGACGATATCTCGCAAGACGATGACCTGGGCTCTGTTACCATAACAGCTGCAGCAGGAACACCCTCATTTGACGCGGGCAATGGAACAACTGGTGGACTTTGGTTCAATTGGAACGCCACTTCTTCCCTCAACGACTCGATTACCGTTAGTGTATTTGCTCTGCCCGATACGCTGCTCGTTCTTAATGGTGATGTGGCTTCCATTGGAGAGCTGAATCCGCAAACCGTTTTCTGGTTGCAAAACGACATGCCCGCCAACCTATCCGGCACACCGGTGACGTTATTGGAAAGCGGTGTTTACTACGCTGAAATCACCAATGATTTTGGGTGCGCAGCGACAACCAATAGCGTTGTTTACTGCGCGCCGTTGGCCATCACCTATGACGAACTCGCCGGCGAATTGTATGTGGATGATACCTTCGACTCCTATCAATGGATTTTCAACGGCATACCACTGGATGGGGCGAACAGCGCATACCTCATGATGAACGAGCCGGGCAATTACGCGGTAGAGGTAACCACGGATTATGGTTGCGACATCACCAGTGAGGTGCTCACCATCGTGAACAGCGTAAGAGAAATTACAACGCACGGTTTTGAAATCTATCCTAACCCTGTGGCGCAAAACGCATCATTCTCGCACCTTTCCAATGATGCACTTAACATTCGTGATGCAACAGGTCGAGAAGTTTATTCGTGCGCTAAACCTTCTTCGACAATGACACTCAACCTGTGTTTTTTGGAAAGTGGTATCTACTTCGCGCGGCAGGGCAATCACACCATTCGATTCATCAAGTCATGAGAAAAGCCTGCATCGTTCGTGATGGTTCGACGTATCGCGACAAACAAGAATCACTTGATCATATCGACTTGCTGGAGCGCACCGAGGCTCCCGTTCACGGTATTGAGATTGTCAAACTGGGCAAACACAAAGCGGAGTCGAACCTCAACAAAACCGTGTGGTATGCTAGTCAGGATGACGTTTATGATCGGGCGCGTAAGTTCATCCGCGAGCAGATGATTGGCATATGGAACTATTCAGAGTTCAAGTAACTGCGGTCCTATTTCGTTAATTTTCTCCAACCCTCGACTGTTGCATGCTAAATGCACTGCAGTGCGTTATTTTTGAAGCCACGCGCCATGTGCGTGCCTTCAACCTATGAATAACATCACCGGAGAATACAACAGCCTGATTTCGCGACTGGATGTTTTCATCCGCAAGTATTATAAAAATCAGATGATTCGCGGGGCTATGTACTGTCTGGCGATCATTCTGTTTACATACCTGCTCATCACGCTGGCAGAGTATTTCGGAAGGTTCAACGTTACAGTACGAACGTTGCTTTTCTGGTCGTTTATCGTGGGTGTTTCTGCTGTGGTTGCCCGATTCTTTGTTGTTCCTACGCTGAAGTTGTTTCGCATGGGAAAAGTCATTTCGCACGAACAAGCCGCAGAAATCATTGGTAAGCACTTTCCGCATGTGCAAGACAAACTGCTGAACATGCTGCAATTGAAAAGCATGTCTTCATCAACCGATAACTCCCTCATTGAAGCAAGCATCGCTCAAAAAATTGGCGAGTTGCGTCCGGTTCCTTTCAGCAGCGCTGTAGATTTTCGTGAAAACAGAAAATACTTGCGTTGGGTGTTGCCCCCGGTTGGAGTAATTGTCGTGCTGTTATTTGCTGCTCCCAGCATCCTGACCAAGCCTACAGAACGATTGATTAAGCACGGACAAATCATTGCTGAAGAGGCACCGTTTCAAATTCGCGTGACCAATGAAAACCTGACCACGCCTGAAAACGAGGATTACACGGTGAACATTGAGCTCGCCGGAAATGAAATTCCCGAGAAGGTGTATGTGGTGTTAGGCGGACAACAATTTCAACTCGAAAAAGACAACACCATCAACTTTCATTACACGTTTAAAAACGTGCAGGAAGACTTGAATTTTGCCTTTAACGCCAGTGGTTTTTATTCCGACCAGTATGCACTGAAAGTTATTCCAACTCCTCGCCTACTCGACTTTTCCATTGAACTCAATTATCCCGGCTACTTAAAGCGCACAGCGGAAACCATCGACAACACCGGCGATATCGTTGTTCCACAAGGAACACGCATCCAATGGAATTTCAATACCGAAAACAACGATTGCTTACTGGTCAGCTTCGGCGACAGCACCTACACGCTTCCATCCGGAAATGATCGCGCTTCGTTTAAACAAACTGCGGTCAATTCGATTGCCTATTCGGTTCAAACTTCCAATCAATTCATTCCACTGGGAGACAGCTTGAGTTATCGCATTCAGGTTGTACCGGACTTGCATCCGATGATTTCGATGCAAGAGGAAAAAGACAGCGCCTCCTTCAAGTGGGTGTATTTCACCGGTGAAGTGAAGGACGACTACGGCTTCAAGCGACTTACTTTCAATTATCGCCTAGCCAAGCGCGACGGCGAACCTGTTCAAGAGCAAGTGCAAACCGTCGAGCTTCCCTTGAATACAGAGGCCACCGATGACGTGTTCTTCCATAGTTGGGATTTAGGCGGACTAGGCATTAAACCGGGCGACATTTTCTCTTACTACTTCGAGGTGTGGGATAACGATGGATTCAATGGTTCGAAGTCGGCTACAACGGGTGAACGCGAATATCAGGTACCTACAGCAGCAGAACTCGAAGAAAACATCGAGCAGAAAAACGAAGACATCAAAGACAAGCTTGAAGAAAGCATTAAAGACGCGAAAGAACTTGAAAAACAACTCGAAGAATTGCAACGCCAACTGTTGGATAAGAAGGAAATGAACTGGCAGGATAAAAAGAAATTGGAAGAGTTGATGAAACGCCAGCAAGAGTTGCAAAAGCAAGTCGAAGAAATTCAAAAGGAAAATCAGGAAAAGAACAAGCAAGAAAACGAATTCAATCAACCCAATGAAAAACTGCAGGAAAAACAAAAGCAGCTGGAAGAGTTGATGGAACAAGTGATGACGCCTGAGTTGCAAAAACTCATGGAAGAAATGCAGCGGTTGATGGAAGAGCTCAACAAAGAGGAAATCCAGCAAGAGCTTGATAAAATGGATCTAACGAACGAGGATCTTGAAAAGGAACTTGATCGTGCGCTTGAACAGTTCAAGCAATTGGAGTTTGAACAAAAGATGGAAAAAACCATTGAAAAGCTTGAAAAACTCTCTGAGGAACAGGAAAAGCT
>JBKCDO010000090.1:0-11397 GCA_046304755.1 Flavobacteriales bacterium | reverse complement strand
AGCTTGTGCTTTTCGAAAACAACACCGAGCAAATAACCCGCTAAGAATAGAAACACCTGATTCAACGGGTTGAAATAGTATTGTCTCTGCTGAGGATCGGCGAAGGTTAACTCTGGGTTTATCAAGGCGTATGCGAAGTAGCAATAGATAAACCCAATGAGTAAACTGAAAGTAATGAATGCAGGTTTACTCCGTTTATGCAGCAAAACAAAAACAGGAAGAAAACAATAGAACACCAATTCATTACCGATGGACCACGCCCCAATAGCGACCCCTCCTGTCCAATACAAAAATCCAAATAGACCGGTAATGTTGAGCAGAATGTCACTGATTGAAGTCTGTCCACCATCAACCGTGAAAATGGAAATGACGGTTGCCAGAATGAGCAAAGGATAGATACGAAAGAGGCGTCTTTTAAAGAAATCACCAAGCAGTGCGGCTGATCCTATCAGGTTTTTCTCGTACACGTGATGTAGCGTCAAGCCACTTAGAACGTAAAAAATTGCTACTCCATAAATACCCACTCTCCCCATGAAATCGGCAGAGTCAAATTCGCCAATGGTCCACGACAGATAATGAAACAGCATGATTCCAAATGCAGCTAAGCCGCGCAAGTAATCTAGGGTGTGCAGTCGATTCATGGTGTAATGCTGCGGCCAAGATAATTTCCATTGGCTGCAAATAAAAAATCCCGAGCAATTACCCGGGATTTTTAAATATGTGGTATTGCTTAATTTACCTTTTGTAGTGGAAGTCTGATTTCCCCAAGTTCTGTTTGGATCCGCAAAACATAGCTACCTGCTGCCAAAGCTGCTGTAGGCAAAGTCATAGATGTTTCATAGGAAGTGATAGCGTATTTCGCAACAACACGACCACTCATATCGGTGATGCATACAGACTCAATAGCGGAAGGAGCATTGATTTGCAGTTGATCATTGAATGGGTTTGGATAACACATTATTTTCGAGCTTTCAAGTGATGTCACGTCGAGATTCTCAGTGATGGTGATTACCTGTGTGGGAATGTTGAAAAAGACGTTCGCGTTAGCAATCAAAGAAAGATCAATGGTTTCGTCACCCTCCACAACAGCGTCACCGATAACCGTGATTTGGAATGACAAATCATTGGTTCCCGTTGGTACCGTCAATGTTATGGGGAATGCTGCGCTGTAGTCGCTTCCGAATGTGGCTGTTCCCGCGCCGCTCTCATCAATGAGCAGTGAGAAAGGAGTTTCAACACTCTCCGTGTGGATGGTAACCGTGATTACCGTTCCATTGATTTCAGGCACTGTTTGAGCCGCTGTGGTAAAGCCAACAATAGCTACCGGCACAAAGCCGCAGTCATAAGCGTCATGAGAGCCCAGATGCGAAAAGTCTGTTGGTTCAAAGCTGATCCATTGCCCGGAAACCAAATTCCAATCGGTGCTACCCGAGGTTACTTCCTGACGACGAACCAGGACGTGATTAGCCGTAGAAGAGTTTCCGAACGTCCAGCCATTGCCACCCGGATCATCACCGATAATACCGACGATGTCAACCGCAGTGCCCTGATATTGTAATTCAATTGCATCATTTCCGGTAAACACCGCTACATCGCTGGTGATATCGGTTACATCCAGAATGGCCAGATCGGTTGGGTTCTGGCCATTGCCGCTGCTGGTCACAACATACACGTCCTGCGCAGCTAACGAACCTGTAAGGGTCAAGGTTGCCGTAGGCGCTGCGGATCCGTTCGTGTAAAGATTAATTGTGTAGTTGCTGAGATCAACAGGGAATGATGAAGGGTTATAAATCTCAATCGATTTGTTCGATTGCGAGTCTTCTACGATTTCCGAGAAATAGAGTTGGCTGCATGGAGCAATTCCGTTGCAAACGTAAACAACGGCTTCCACAAAGTTTGCTGTTACTTCTAAGCAATCATCGGCCTGAATGCCGGAGAAGGGCAGTCCTTCAGCGATAGTGGAGTCAATCAAAGCGTTTAGATAAGAAACACCATAGATGAAGTAAGTACCTTCGGCAACAGATGCGCCATTCCAGATGCTGTCGGTTTGTTCAACAATAATTCCAGAGGCATCGGTAATGAAGTAAGTGTAATTCGCATCAATGGATTGACTGGTATTCGTGAGATTGACATCGATGTGGTTATCACCGTTGCAAATAGTAATGAAGTCTCCGCCATCGACCATCAATACGTCACCGGCATCACAACCTGTGATGATACATGGCGTGCGCTCAATAGTAGCGAAGTTGTTTGATAATTCAGCGCATTGGTCGGCGTTGATTCCCTCAACAGGCATACCGATGCCAATGCTTTCGGGATCTAGGTTGCCGGTGTAAGAGAGGCCCCAAACATGGAAAGTGCCTTCACCATAAGCATCCAAACTTACGGGAGCGGTCGTTACTATTTCCAGAATTTGATCCGCAGCATCCGTAATTACAAATACATAGGTGTCCCCGGTTGTGTTGTTGTTACCAACCAAGTCCAATGCAGTATTGGGTAAATCCGAGCACTGTGCAATTGGTCCTTGGCCTGCACCTAAGAGATTACCGCCATCACAGTTAGGATCACTTTGACCGATAGTGATCGTCATGGTTTGCTGCAACCAGGTTATGGCGCTATCGCTATTCAAGGTTAATATTATCGTCTCAGCGCCTTCAGCGTTTGCATCATTGATGATATCAAGGGTGAAGCTCTGCAAAGCTGTGCTATCATTGAAGTTGAGTGTCGTTGGAAGTGTCACTGTGTAGTCCGTACCGTCAGCGGTTCCGCCAACGATTGTGGCAGTGATACTGATGGTGCCGGAGGCGTTCAAACATTGAACATTGATTGTCAGCGTGCCTGCGTTTTCAGCTACAGTGATATCACCGTTTACAAAACCTGCCAGTAACTCATCGGTACATGGTTGGAAGAAGTGATTACCCAAATGTGTGTAATCAGTATTGCCATATACATCCCACTGGTTGGCTGAAATTGCCCAAATCGGCATTGGTGTTTGAATGTTGAATTGACGCACCATGTCAACATCGAATGTGCTCGTATTCGCAACGGGCCAACCATTGCCGGTGCCAGGGTTTTCACCCACTACACCGATAGCATCAATCAGGGTTCCGTTGAAGCGCAATTCCAACGCATCGTTTCCATTAAAATTCGCAATCTGGTCAATCAAATCAGCTAAACCAAGAACAGTCTGACTGGCAGCGCCGCCGCCACCGCCTTGGCCCGGATTAGCAATGACGTAAGTACCAAACGGAGCAATAGTGCCCGAAAGATCCAGAATGTCTGAAGGAGTAGTACCACCATTGGCGTATTGCAAAATGGTGTAACCAACCAAGTCCACTGTTTCCAGTGATGGGTTGAACAACTCCAATGCCTTGGTGCCATTGGTACCTTCTAAGTATTCAGAGAAGAAGAGTTGTGTGCAAGGAGTATTGTCCTGACAATCGAAAATTTCAATAGCAATTCCATTGGAGGTAAACTCAAAACAACCATCCGATGTTATGGCCGAAATCAATCCGCCATTGGTTAGGCCGGTGAGGTTGCCTTGATAAGAAATTCCATAGATGTTATAGGTGCCTGCTGCAATTCCTGCAATCGAAATTTCTGTTGCGGATGAGGCCACAATAGCACCGCCATTATCAACGAGTACATACACGTAATTATCGTCTAACGAAGTACCTGAGTTACTCAATGTTAAAACGCTCGAAGCTGAATTACAGAATTGGAATGCACCACCGGCAAGCGTTACATCACCCGCTATACAACCACTGCAGGGAACAACATTCACATCGACAAAGTTGGTACTCCATGACACACAGTTGCCCGCTTGAATACCGCTGAGAATTGCTCCGGCACTCGCGGTTGCTGCATCCAGTGTTCCATTGTAATACAAACTGTAAACATGATAGGAACCCATGGCGAAAGCAGCGAAATCATATGTAGTATCTGAGGTAGTGGCCACGATTGTGTCGTTGGCATCAGTAATCACGAACAACAGTTGTTCACCGTAACCGCTGCCATCAACGCTCCAATTGACCGGCATGGCCACTTCTGTATCGCAGAATTGCGTGATTCCGGAGGCATTGATTAATCCACCTAAACACTGCGGTTGATTCCAGGTTCCCGGAGTCACATCTTGCAAGACAAACGGAGAGAAGCTGTAAGGCGATCCGCCATCAGGATAGCGTGATAAAGAAAAGTCAGGTAAATTTTGTTGCACAGTCTCATCGAGTTGGCTGTAGCCGGGAACAGCAATATCTAAACCGAGTGCCGCAATGAGAGCGTTATCTTGTTGGTCATCGGTACCGTATACTGCAGCCTCTATAAGGTTAGTAGTTGTCGGTGGAGTGTCCGTTGGAAAATCCACGTCATTGCCAATGTATAAACCCACACCATCCGCGCCATTGCTGATGGTTGCGTCTTGCAGAATGTAATCGACATTGGGTACAGCAGCGCTGCCTATGACGAAAAATCCATTTTCATCAAGGGAGTAACCATCCAAATCAAAGGCTTCATAACTGAGATCATTGTTGCCTTCGAACAACACCAGCACAAGACCATCCAGAGAGGCGTTGGGTGTTCCCAAGAATTCAATGAATTCAGCCGTATCAGTGCCTCCGGGAACATCCATGTTCAATTCATTGAAAACTACGTACGGACAGTTCAATACTGAGAAAGTAATCGTATTTGTACTCCAGCTCTGGCAGATATCTGCTGTAACATGTGTTAGGCTATCTAGTCCTGACAGACCTCCCATGTATGAAATCCCTTGAACGGTATAATTACCGGGTTCAAGATTGGAAGCTGAATACGAAGTGCTGAAGGTGTCTACGATGGCTCCGTTGGCATCGGTGATGATGAACAAATAATTATCCTCAAGGGAAGTAGATGATGTATTCGCGGTCAGCTGGGGAATAGAGCTACTGCAATAACCGGAGCCATTACCCAAATTTGAAGTAATCACCCCGCCGATACAACCCGAGCAAGGAACAACCATCACCTCCACACTACTTTCGCTAATGGAGACACAGTTACCGGCGGTGATGCCCGAAATAGGCAGTTCATTCGCAGTAGTGGTTGAATCTAAGTTGCCATTGAAATAGACATCGTAAATGAGATACGATCCTTCGGCGAAAGCAGAGAAGTCAATGGTAGCATTGCTTGTAATCGCCTGAATATTATTGAGGTTGTTGGTGACAACGTATGCGTGGGCCTCTCCGAATGAAAGCGAATCGGATTGGAGGCTAACCACTGCTTCAGGTGAACCTGAGCACAGGTTCACGCTGGTCGAACCATCAATCAAAATTGTAGCGCCGGCAAAACACTGAGCCACATTGAAGGTTCCGGGTGTGATCTCTTGAAGTGTCCATGCACCGAAATCAAAAGCAACACCGCCATCGGGCGTGCGGGAAATCGATAGATCAGCTCCGTTCTGTTGAGCAGTTTCATCCAATTGAACATATCCCGGAACAGCTACGTCCAGGCCAAGGGCTGTAATCAAGCCGGCATCGGTTTGATCGCCTGTTTCATAAACCGCAGCGTCAATCAAATTGGCCGCCGTCGGGGGAGTATCCGTTGGGAAATCAGTCGCATCTCCATAATAAATCGCAATTCCATCGGCACCATTCGAGATAGTTGCATTCGGAATAATGTAATCAACATTGGCAGCAGCGGCATTACCGATAACAAAGAAGCCGTTGTTGTCGAGGCTATACCCGTCCAAGTCAAAGGCAGCATAGCTCAAATCGGTTGTGCCTTCAAAAAGCACAACCACTATGCTGTCAAGCGAAGTGTTTGGAGCCCCGTAAAGTTCAACGAATTCAGATTGATCTGTTCCACCGGGATTATCCATGTTGAGCTCGTTGAGCACAACAATGGGGGTGTTTTGACTAAAAGCGATAGAAGCGACCAACGTCGCGATAGCGGTAAAAAAGGTTCTCATTGCAGGATTTGTAGTTAACTGGCCATAAATACAAGGGCAAAGTTAATTTCCTTGGTTGATAGGGAAGTTTATTTTTGGCTTTCCTAGGAACCGAAATTTGAACTCTAGGGTAGTTCGGCTTTCATGCATCATTGCCGAAAATTAATATCATGCGTTTTGCGACCCTTTTGTTGGCTTTGACCCTTGGTCATACTGCTATCTTACAGAATTTAACCGGTATCGAATCGGTAGAGTTTGATGCCATTAACCACCGTTTTTTAGTCGGTAACGGTAACAATATCGTCGAGGTTGATGCCACAGGAACTCCCATCGGAATCTTCGCAGGCGACAGCCCAAAGGCAGATTATGGCATGGAGGTCATTGGAAATACCCTGTTCACCATCGTAGGAAGTGGAGTGAGGGCTTACGACCTGGCCACCGGCAGCCAATTGTCGAGTATCTCGATTACAGGCGCTTCTTTTCTCAACGGTATGGCGGCTGATGGTCAAAACCGCGTGTGGGTAACCGACTTCGGCGCGATGAAAATCTACGAACTCGATTACACGGACCTAGCGAATCCGACTTATTCCGTTGCGGTCACCAATACAGTAGTGACACCCAATGGGATTTGCTATGATGAAACCAATAACCGATTGGTGTTCGTCGCATGGAGCGGAACCAGCTCCGATATTACAGCAGTTTCACTTGCGGATTATTCCACCAACACACGTGTGGATAACGCATCCCTCAATAGTATTGATGGTATCGATAACGACTCGCAGGGTAATTATTACCTGGCTTCATGGGCACCTCAACGCATCACTAAATACGCTCCGGATTTTAGCGTAAGCGAGGTCATCACGGTTGCCGGTGGACTGAATAACCCTGCGGACATAGCTTATGCAGAAGTTATGGGCGAGTTTTAACTACAGCTATACTATGAACTGACTAGAATAATGTCTAACTTTGACACTTCTTGACGGCTGCCAAGAATAAAATATAAGAAGTGGAGACCAGCGACCACTCAAAAAACGGGGCGTAATCCGAAAAGCCATAGGAGTAGGATTAAAATAAAAATTCAAGACAATGCCAAAGTTTCTAGTTGAAAGAGAGATACTAGGAGCAGGTAATTGAACCACCGAAATATTGAAAGGGATATTGCAAGCCACTTTTGGAGTTTTAAACAAATTAGGTCTTCAAATACAATGGGTGCACAGTTATATGACGACTGACAAAATCTATTGTTTTTATAATGCACCGAACGAAGAAATGGTTCGTGAACATGCTACACAAGTTGGATTTCCTGACAATTCGGTGAGTAAGGTTACAATAATAAACGACCCAGCTACCGCAAATAATTTTTTAAGGGTTGGAAATAATACTATTACCAGCCCATAACAGCACATTGGCTGATATGCCGGTTCCACAGGTATTTGGAACATTTGTGCCACTAAAAAACTTTAGTGGTAAAATGATGGTTCAGTGCTCCCAGGGCCGCCACGTCGCCAATCTGCAAACCGATGGCAGCAAGCATAAAAGACAGACAGAAACATAAAATATGAAGAAACTATCCATTATCATACCTGCATACAATGAAGGTAAAACCATACACCTTATTCTTGACAAGATTAAGGATGTTCGATTAATTCAAGAAATTCAGAAAGAAGTAATAATTGTGAATGACTGCTCTACAGATGACACAGAAACAGCCATTAACAATTACATTGATAATGGCTCCGATTTCGGTCTTATATATCTCAAACACGATATTAATAAAGGTAAAGGAGCGGCTTTACACACGGGCATAAAAAACGCAACAGGCGACTATTTAATTATTCAAGATGCTGACTTAGAATACGACCCGAATGAATATAATATTTTGTTAAAACCGATTATTGACGGTTATGCAGATGTAGTTTATGGTTCAAGATTTATGGGTGGAAAACCTCATAGAATATTATTCTTTTGGCATACAATTGGAAATAATTTTTTGACTTTTGCTTCCAATATGTTTACTAATCTAAACCTGACAGATATGGAAACTTGTTACAAAGTGTTTAGAACAGAAATTATTCAATCAATAAGGCTAAAAGAGAATAGGTTTGGATTTGAACCCGAAGTAACTGCAAAGGTTTCACGTATTCCAAAAATTCGGATTTATGAAGTCGGTATTTCCTATTACGGAAGAACTTATGAGGAAGGCAAGAAGATTGGGTGGAGAGATGGATTTAGAGCCCTTTATTGTATTTTAAAATATGGTATTTTTAAAAAATAATCGGATTAACGTGTTAAATCCTATTGCATCGTAAATACCTCACAATGATAGTTCTGAAAGTTGTATCATCAAACGATATGACAATGAAGCAACAATCAAACACGATCTCATTCGCTGAGAAATTCTGAACCGAAAAACGGGACCTTAAATTCCTCACTCAAGAGAAATGGGGTCAGTGTATTCCTGCAGAAAATGCAATCACGAAGTATCTGTAAAGGGTAGAACTTGGCACCACCGTAGATGTCAGTAGTACGGTCATGATGAGTCTTGGATAGCACATACGTTATTCCACAAGCTCAAGCTCCCATTGGTAAGCGCCTTCTCCATCGTCTATCATTTAAGTACCATGAAGAAGTGAGATGGTCGGGATCGAATGGACAAATTCTTATTTCAAAAGTAGTTGTTAATGAATTAGTAATGAGGGGGTATGGGGGAGCTTTCAAAACACTTTGAGCGTGAAATTAAATTGAATGGCTTTGTTACCATTACAGCCGGTGAAAACACAGCTTCATCACATATTGTTTTTAAACCTTACATCCTTGGGAAGAAATCTAAAAAGTTTAGAAGATTGTCCATCTATTCAAATCAATGGCCATGCGGGATAAAATCAACTTTAACAATGACCACGACCAGCCATCATATTTCGTCTAATCCTTTACAACATGCATCTTCAACATCTACGGAAGTCTAACCAGCGAATAATCCCGATTAATTACTTCGACATTATAACCTAACTTGTCACTCAAAGCATCGGAGAAACCTGATCTATTACTCGAATAAATCAAGACTGAATTACCTCCATCATTGCTCGCCAATAACACAGTATCATCAATAGACGCGCATTTAACCAGTTGTAGTTTCGTATTTCGCCATTTATACTCAATAGACAAGTTTTCTGTTAAACAGTCCATTGGCCCGAAATAAATTGTATTAATCTTGAAATCATCTATGTCCTTGCGCAGGTATTTCTGGACTTGGGCAAGGCTTTGGTCATACGAAAAATAATTATATTGGTAATTCCAGTAGGCGAATGATATTACAAGAATTGAAAATGGGATTACCCCACCAATTGTCATTTTTGGCATAGCTGGCAAACTAATTAAAACAGTGGTTAAGACAAAAACGAATACCCCGATAAAAACCCTTTCGAATGGCATTTGCTTCAGCACCAACATCATTACCACCATTAGCAATGGCATCGATAAAATCGCGACCTTCTTCCTAAAAACAATGATATACAAGCATGAGGCGTAAAAAAGATACTTCAGCAATTCAAAATCGCTCAAAAATTTTACTTGGCCCAAATAAAACTCGAAGATATGGTCAACCCAGAGCAAAGTATCCATGACGCTTATAGATTCCAGTGGTGCTACATATTGGTTTTTGGCAATAGAAGCAATGCCTTCGAATATAAAAAGTGGCGAATAAAACATCAAGGTTACACCACTAATTACGTAAGTATAGAGAAACACATTTCGAAGAAAAACTTTGTCTCGAAGATTGAGAACACAAACAATTAAAGTTGTACCAGAAAAAGTGTATAGCCAGCCGGGATGAGTGCATAAGCCTATTATTTGCACGATTGAATATACCGGAAAAAAGCACTTGCTATCTATGTGATTCCAAATAAGTATAGCCAAAGCAGCACCTGAATAGGACATTATCACATATCCTCTAAGCTGATAATCATAAACCAGCAAACTTGGTAAAACAAGAAACGCAGCCCAATATACTAATAAGCGCCAGTCGCCGTATTTTCTTTTGAAGTAAGCTGAGGTATATGAAAAGAAAATCAGCGAAATCAAGAGAGGTACAATCCTAATTAAATTCGGGGATTCGAAAAACTGAACTAACGGATAAACCATATTGCTCATCAATGAAACCACAATATGATTATTGGGTATTGGATAAGTGCAATATGAGTAATAAAACCCTTTAGCGCTGAATCTCCAAAACGTGGAGCATTCATCCGTACTCAGTGGAAAAACGGCGCTTAAAAAAATCAGAAAACTCATTAGCGACAACACCAGATAAACCACTTGCATATCCCAAGTGCGCTTCATGCCCTGGAAATTCATTTCCCAATTTCTAATTCGATTTATTACAATCACTATCTGCTTGCGGAAAATTACAAAAAAGGAAAAAAGCATCAGCAGATCTAAAACAACTAGGTACTTTATATTAGTTTGAATCAACTCAATCATCTAAATTCTTTATTACATTACTACTAATACAGTGAGATGGTCGGGATCGATTGGACAAGTTCTCATTTCAAAAGTAGTTGTTAATGATGTAGTAATCAGGGGGTCTGGGGGAGACTAAAAACTTTGGTGGATTGTTCATTTCTATGCTGCCTTTTTGTAAACCTGTGCCGGCGCGGCTTTTCCGATGGATGAATGGGACCGTCGTTGGTTGTAATAGTTAATAAAGTCTTCACATTCTCTGTATAACTCTTGGCCATCCTTGCTTGGGTTGAGGTAAAGCCTGTCATGCTTGATGGTGCGGAAGAATCGTTCAATGTGCGCGTTGTCTGTTGCTCTGCCTTTGCCATCCATGGAGATTTTAACACCGCCCAAAGACTTGATGCAGGTAATATAATCTTCGCTTGTGAACTGGGTTCCTTGGCCTGAATTGATAATCTCCGGTTTGCCATGGTGTGCAGCGGCATTACCGATAACAAAGAAGCCGTTGTTGTCGAGGCTATAACCGTCCAAGTCAAAGGCGGCATAGCTCAAATCAGTTGTGCCTTCAAAAAGCACAACCACTATGCTGTCAAGCGAAGTGTTGGGCGCCCCGTAAAGTTCAACGAATTCAGATTGGTCTGTTCCACCGGGATTATCCATGTTGAGCTCGTTAAGCACAACAATGGGGGTGTTTTGACTAAAAGCGATAGACGCGACCAACGTCGCGATAGCGGTAAAAAAGGTTCTCATTGCAGGATTTGTAGTTAACTGGCGATTAATACAGCAGCAAAAGTAATTTCCTTGGTTGGTAGGGAAGTTTATTTTTTGGCTTTCCGCGGACGCGATAATTGAGCGCTGCGGTAATTCGCCTTTCATGCATCTTTGCCGAAAATTAAAATCATGCGTTTTACGACCCTTTTGTTGGCTTTGACCCTTGGACATACTGCATTCTCACAGAATTTAACCGGTATCGAATCGGTAGAGTTTGATGCCATTAACCACCGTTTTTTAGTCGGTAACGG
>JBKCDO010000089.1:0-5818 GCA_046304755.1 Flavobacteriales bacterium | reverse complement strand
TAGCCTTGGATTTATTTTCGGGGTGCTCACTGATCCTGATACCGCCGGAAATGCCTACCGTTGGTATGCCCGCCGAATCAACCGGTATCCTGATTGGGTTCCTGACGAAGAACTAAGGGGACAGATCAAGGACGCGGGTTTCATAGCACCACTGGGTTCCGTTTTTGACGATAGTTTCTTCAACGGACTGTCGTTTGAATTTGGTTACTTCCGCGGACGTCAGCCCAATAGCAACAAGTTTGACGACAACAACGACGAGCGCGGATACTTCAAGGTGGGCGATACGGTTGCCATACGCGGATGCTCTATAGACCGCGCAGCGTTTAAGTATATCAAAAGCCTGGAAGCGCAAATCGGGAATCAAGGAAGTCCGTTTGCTACGCCGTTTAACCTTGAGTCCAATTTGCAAGGCGGACTCGGGGCGTTCATTGGATATGGAGCGATTTACGACACTGTCGTTTGCTCCTATTAAGTTCAATGTAGACAATACTGCCAGACCTGGCGCCAGCCTTTCCAGATGCCGCGCTCTGCAACGGTTTCATTGTGCCAGAGTGAGGTGAATTCACCACCTACGGCGCGCACTTCATTGCGAAGCACATCGATTGTTTCCTTGGCTTGCTGAGGTGAAAGACGGAGGTATGAATTCAGTGTGGAATCCATTACAACTACCGGATGAATTAGAAGGGATGTTGCCGCATTTCTCGTCAAATCAAACCAGGGAAACGGGAAACTCGTACCGGCGCGGAATCCCGGTACATCCGCATAACCCATCGAGTAATCGTGACATAGACCATTTTGCAAAAGTCGCTGATACGTAACAGGTAAGTCAAACTTGAGGAAATGCTGTCGGCTGTGGTGGACAGGTTCATCCAAAATCGTTTGCAAGCGCTGTATTTCCGTCTTCAAAATGGAAACATCCGCATGGCTTCGGTAGCCAGGATGAATACCAACCAATGCTCCTGAATCACGCATCTCTAAAATCCGATCCTGCAATTGTTCATTGCGAAAATCGATATTGATATCAAAGCGCGAACGGTTCGCCAGCAGAAAGAAGCACTTCAACTCCACTCTGTGCTCGTGGCAATAATCGCTAATGAAATCGTACGTATCGAACGGATCATCCTGATTAGCCAGCACACAATACGCTCGCTCAACTGCTTGCTTCCATTTTCCCTTGAGCACATCCAACACCAGTGCTCCACACGTTCGGCGAACTCCCTTATACCGAAACGCAAAAGCACTATCCACGTCGATGGTCGCCACGGGACGATAGGTCGGAAGCATAACGGTTGCCGCAGGAAAATGCTGCAACAACTCCTGCTCCATGGCGCGGCGCCAGCGATCCACGATGGCCATTTGAACGATGTCAGGCCCCGACCAAGACGAATGCCCGGAGAACCTGCCGTGTTCATCGCGCTGTGCACTCGTATACTCTTCCATCCGTGAAAGCATGTAGAACGTGCACGCCAGCGGGTCGAACCGCCCGCTTCCATCCAAATCCGGAAACGGAATATTATTCCAATATTTTAGTTCAGGACGAAGGTTGGGGACGTCATTTTTCCAAAGAATCGCGACAGGTTCACATTGCCAAGCTTCATGCTTTTCCTCCTCATCATACCACCATTTCGGACCTGTTTCGGTCTGAAAAACTTCCACCGAATCGGTGAAACGGAGCTCACCCTGCACGTTACGAAAGACCTGCTGCGCGGCGTAAACCAAGCGAGGATGCTGAATGCGGGTGAAGATGAGCACGGGATCAGAAATGAGTTAGAATGACGTCACACATATGTTTGGCGGCCTGCCCATCTCCATAAAGCGAAGGCCAATCGGCAGGCGTCTGCTGTATGAACTCCCATCCTGCATCTACGATTTTGACAGAATCTGCATCTGCAATACGCGCATGGCCACCGGTGAGTAACTCTACCCATTCGGTTTCCGGACGCATGATAACACAGGGCCGCTCCATGAAGTAAGCTTCCTTCTGCAAGCCGCCGCTATCGGTGCATACCAGAGAGCACGCCTTCAGCAAAGCCAGCATGCTGCGATACGACACCGGTTCGATGAGGTGAATTGAAGGATAGTCTATCATTTCGATTTGAAAGGTCCGGAGCTGTCTTTTCAATCGCGGGTGAACCGGTAACACAACGGACAGAGCAGTTTGAACAGCCAGATTATTCAAGCCCTTCAATATGGCTTTCAATCGCTGTTCATCATCGGTATTATTGTCGCGATGCACGGTAGCGAGGATAAAACCGGATTGCTTTACCTCTTCAGGCAAGACATTAGCCGACACAGGAAATGCGCCAAAGTGCAGCGCATTGTCGTACATCACATCCCCGGTTGCAACAATCAGCGGGTGATCGGCGGAAGGCGTGCCACGATAAGTGATATCCAATCCTTCTTTAGCCAGATTATTCAGCGCCGCCTCGGTTGGCACGAACAGCAGCGAGGATGCGTGATCCGTTACAATGCGATTATTCTCTTCCGGCATCGCTTTGTTGAATGACCGCAAACCGGCCTCAACATGAATGAGCGGAATGCGCCGCTTGGAGGCTGCCAGTGCTCCCGCCAGGGTTGAATTCGTATCACCATAAACAAGAATGGCATTGGGGCGTACTTCATCAATGATGCGCTCCAGTCCTTCGAGCATGGCAGCCAATTGACTTAGGTGTCCGCCGGAGCCGGCGTTCAATTGGTAGCGCGGTGCGGGCATTTCGAGTTCATCGAAAAACACCTGCGACATGTTATCATCATAATGCTGTCCCGTATGCACAAGGATTTCTTCCACACGCCCGGAGTCACAAGCAGCAAATGCTCTGCTTAGCGCAGCAGCCTTAATAATCTGTGGTCGTGTGCCGACAATGGTTAGAATCGTTGTCATGGTTTGAGCATGCCCTCATCGGTATAGCTGTAGTAGCCGTGATCGGTGACGATGACATGATCCAATACGGGGCATTCGAGCATTTGTCCGCTCAACAACAATCGTTTGGTGAGCGCGTCATCGTCTTTACTGGGCTCCAGGTTACCGCTGGGATGATTGTGGGCCACAATAATACTCGCTGCGTTATTGACTAGCGCAATTCGGAACACCTTTTTTGGATCGGCAATCGTGGCACTGAGTCCTCCTTCACTGATTTTATCGAGTGAAATCACCCGATTGGCGCGGCTCATGGAGACTACCCAAAACTCTTCGTGAGGCAGGTTCCACATGAACTCCAGCAGTCTTTCATAGACATCGCGCGAATGGCGGATGACCGGAGTACGCTTGCTTTCGGCGGCAATCTTGCGCCGAGCCATTTCGCAGGCCGCAGCCAGGTTCACCGCGTGGCGCTTGCTTACACCGCTGATGCGAGCCAGCTCCTTCCAGTTAAGGGCTCCCAAAGCTTGCCAATCGTGGTTGAGGCTATGCAAGATCTTGCGAGAAAGCAGCAATTGGCTTTCCGGAGTGCCATTGCTTCCCAGCAGCAAGGTGAGTAATTCGGCATCGGTCAATCCACTTGGACCAATGTTCATCAGTTTTTGTCTGGGGCACTCTTGGAGCGCCGGCAGACAGAGGTTGTCGTGCACTTTCATGGGCGCAAAACAAAAAAGGCCCTCCGAATGGAGAGCCTTAAAGCATGCCTGTGAGGCATGGAATATTATTTCAACTTGTTCACGAACACTTGCGCTTTACCCTTGAGGTTACCGGCTTTGTTCTTATGAATCACATTGTTCTTCGCGAGTTTATCCAACATGCTTACCACCTTTGGCAACAATGCACCTGCTTCTTTCTTGGAAGTCATTGCGCGCAGTTTACGCATAGCGTTACGCATGGTCTTGTGGTAGTATTTGTTACGCAGACGCTTAGCGTTGTTTGAACGAATGCGGGTGATAGCTGATTTGTGGTTTGCCATTGTCTTAAAATTCAATTGGGGGCGCAAATATACACAACTTGTTTCATGATGCAAAAAAAAGGAGCCCCGATCTCGATGACAAATTTACTTCTGAAATTCAATCGTTTAAACATGAGCCACGGAAGAGTGCCGCTGTTGGGTTGGGGAGCATTGCACGTCGCCTCGAAGTAAATTCCCTATTTTCGCCCCTTGCCAACCGCAAACCACAACCTGTGATCAAGACTTCGGCACTGCTCAGTTTATTCATCATTGGCTCGCTGTTGATTCGTTTGAATTACCTCGAGAGTCAGTCGCTCACACAAAATGAGCTGATGACGCTGTGCCGTGTGAACGGGATTGATGCCAACATGTCGCCCGAATTAACGCTGAACGTGTCAATAGACAGCACCTTTACTCAGCAGGAGTTGCGGTCGCAGCGAACTTTCGACAACGTGGTGAGCGCTACCATTGCCGACAGCGGTAATGCAGCGGCGTATAACGTTATGCTTTACTGGTGGGCGAGCCTATTCGGAGACAGCAATTTTGCCCTGCGCTCACTTTCTGTTTTGTTTGGAGTGCTCACGGTTATTCTCGGGTATTACTTCTGCCGTCAGCTATTCAATGAGCGCACGGCCAACATCGCAGCAGCATTGCTGAGCTTTCATCCGATTCTGGTTGAATACGGTCAATTGGCGCGGGCCTACGTTCCGGCGTCATTTATGATTTTGCTGGCTACCTATAGCATCTATCAGGTGAGTGTGGCCAAAAGACACACCTGGCTGCACATTCCACTATACGTGCTCGTATTGAATCTTTCATTGCTCTCGCACTATGTGACGCTGTATGTTTTCCTGTCGCATGTGCTGCTTGTGGCCATTTTCCACAGTCATCGCAAGGCACTGATTCAATATGCGGTGATGGCTGTAATAGGCTTCGGGTTATTCTCCATCTGGCTGTTCAACGGCGGTTGGCAGGGCAAAAAGCCGATGAACATTGAGCGTCAAATGTGGCAGCTGAATTTACCGGTGAATGGCGAGATGCCCAGCCACGTGCGCACCGCTTCGGATATCTTTGGAGACACTGCGACCAATTACGTGCGCATCTTCGGGGTCCATGTTGAGGACCCGTCCTTGCTACTGCTTCAAATTCTGGTGTTCGCGCTGCCTGCAACTGCCCTGTTTTTCGTCTTCCGAAAAGTGCGCAAATCGGAATATTTCCGTCCTGTCATGTTCGTGACCTTTCCGCTGGTGATGTACGTTGTCTTTGTGATTGTCATGGCGCTTCGCTCGGGCCATTCGATACCATTTGATATTCGCTATGCGATATTCGTGATACCCTTTGCCTGCTTATTGTTGGCCTTTGGCATCGATCGCATGATGGAATACAGCCGTCCGTCGAAAGCGGTGGGCTTTGCGCTAATGGGCATTTTATCGGCCTTGATGATTGCAGGCCTCTACCCTGCCCTTTCCAATGCATCCGAAGAGGAGCAGGCCAACTACAATCGTTACCGCGAGGCAGCAGCTTTTGCTCAGCGCGCCGCGGCTGAGGGCGACACACTGGTGTTCAACAATCGCAACGATGCCATTTTGGTCAACCTTTACTTGAGGAAGTCAGCCCCGTGGCAACAAGTCATTCGCACCGATGCCGATGCACCGATGCTGAAAATTCACCATCAGGATTTGGTAGCGCCGTTTGTGGAGAGCCGGTGAACGGTGAATGGTGAATAGTGAACAGTGAAGAATGTGACCTAGTGTGATTAGTCGTACTTCGGCTTTTTGTCGCGTTTTTCGGCGCGTTTCTCTGCCTTGGTTTTTGTTGCTACTTTCTTAACTTCTTTCTTTTGATCTTTTGACTTTGCCATGGAAATGATGGGTTTGGTTTACGAAGCAAGTATAGGAAAAAAAGGGCGAAGGGCGAAGGAACCTATTCACCACTTCACCACTTCA
>JBKCDO010000088.1:0-5530 GCA_046304755.1 Flavobacteriales bacterium | reverse complement strand
GTCTACCGACATCGGCTGATTTTGGCCTTGCTTCAAAATTTCTACGTTGCGACGACCCTTGTCAAGAACGAATCTGGTCGTTTCATCAAGGTCGCTACCGAATTTCGAGAACGCTTCCAGTTCACGGAACTGCGCTTGGTCGAGCTTCAAGGTACCGGCTACTTTCTTCATCGACTTAATTTGAGCCGATCCACCCACGCGGCTTACGCTGATACCCACGTTAATCGCAGGACGCACACCACTGTTGAAGAGGTTTGTTTCCAAGAAGATCTGCCCGTCGGTAATCGAAATTACGTTGGTTGGGATGTATGCAGATACGTCACCCGCTTGTGTTTCAATGATTGGCAACGCGGTCAATGAACCACCACCTTTCACTTTGCTCTTGAGCGATTCAGGAAGGTCGTTCATGCTGGAAGCTACGCTCTGTGTTTCGTTCACCTTCGCGGCACGCTCCAGGAGACGGCTGTGCAAGTAGAATACGTCACCAGGGTATGCTTCACGTCCGGGTGGACGACGCAGCAGCAGCGATACTTCGCGGTAGGCAACCGCTTGCTTCGACAAATCATCGTACACGATGAGTGCAGGACGACCGGTATCGCGGAAATATTCTCCGATTGCGCAACCCGCGAACGGAGCATAGAACTGAAGTGGTGCAGGGTCTGATGCTGTTGCTGCAACAACAACAGTATAAGGCATTGCACCGTTTTCTTCGAGGGTTTTCACTGTAGCCGCAACAGTTGATCCTTTCTGACCAATCGCAACGTAGATACAGAAAACAGGTTGACCCTTATCGTAAAACTCTTTTTGGTTGATAATCGTGTCAATGGCAACGGTTGTCTTACCGGTCTGACGGTCGCCGATGATCAACTCACGCTGACCACGACCGATCGGAATCATCGCGTCGATTGCGCGAATACCGGTTTGCAACGGCTCCTTTACAGGCTGACGATAGATAACGCCCGGAGCTTTGCGCTCAAGCGGCATCTCAAACAATTCACCTGAAATTGGACCCTTGCCGTCGATAGGCTCTCCCAGTGTGTTCAACACGCGACCGAGCAAGCCTTCACCTGCTTTGATCGACGCGATACGACCGGTACGCTTCGCTACGGAACCTTCTTTCAAGTCACCGCTTGGTCCGAGCAATACCGAACCAACGTTGTCTTCTTCCAGGTTCAATACGATACCGCGCACACCGTTTTCGAACTCGATGAGCTCTCCGGATTGCACGTTCGAAAGTCCGTAAATACGAGCGATACCGTCACCCACTTGGAGGATGGTACCTACTTCCTGAAGCTCAGCCTCAGATTTGAATCCCGCCAACTGCTCGCGCAGTATGTTGGAAATTTCCGCAGGTTTTACTTCTGCCATGTTTTTGTTTTTTTAAACTAAATTTTTTCCATCACAGGATGGAAGTTTAAATCTCTGCTATGTAAGGATTCTCCGAGAAATCGCGCTTCAACGCCTTAATGCGGTTCGCAATGGCTGAGTCGATTTGACGGTCTCCTACTTTTAACACAAAACCACCGATGAGCGCAGGGTCAACTTTCTCGACCAGCTCCACTTCACCACCGGCCAATTTCTTCGCCGATTCCAGCATTTTAGCGCGGGAGGTTGAATCCAATGCAACGGCCGAAACCACTTCGGCCACGGTGATGCCTTGAAAGCGACGCAACTGTTGAATAAAGCTCTCCACGATTTCAGGCAAATATCCTTCGCGGCCCTTGCGGGTCAATAAGGTGATAAAACCCATCGTGACAGCGCTCAACTTTCCTTCGAACACTTTATTCAAAATGTCGATTTTCTTGTCGGCTTTTACCACCGGACTCATCAACATCATGCGCAACTCGCGGCTTTCGCTCATGGCGTTTTGCAGCAAAGCCATATCTGCTTTTGCATCCACAAGCTGACCTTTTTCAACACAAAGGTCGAGCAGTGATTTGGCGTAACGCGACGCTATGCGAATTCCACTCATGTTAGTTCGATCGGATTTCTGCGATCAGTGATTCGTTCAATGCTTTCTGCTTCTCACTGTCTGTAAGGTTCTCGCGGGTCAACTTCTCAGCGATATCTACGCTGAGAGAAGCCACTTGATTCTTTAACTCTGTGATGGCAGCTTTTTTCTGGTTATCAATTTCCACGCGAGCAGCAGCGATGATACGCGTTGACTCTTCCGTAGCCTTGGTGCGGGCCTCTGAGACAATACTGTCTTTGAGCGCCTTTGCCTCAACCAGGATGCGGTCACGCTCATCACGTGCTTCACGCAGCAGTTGTTCGTTACCGGCCTGCAGTTTGGACATTTCCTTGCGCGCACGCTCCGCTTCATTCAGTGCATTTTCAATGCCCTGTGAGCGCTCTTCGAGCGACTTCAGGATGGGACCCCAAGCCATCTTCTTCAACAAGAAGGCGACAACCAGGAAGGCCACCGTAGCCCAAAATACCGTACCGTACGATACGCTTAATAATCCACCCATGGGTTTAACTTATTTTGAAATGATGCAGCCAATATGCGTGGTCTGCAAGCGCATTTATTACAATACAACGAGCAGACACACGATCACAGCGAAGAGAGCAACACCCTCAACGAGAGCTGCAGCTACGATCATGTTAGCACGCAAGTCACCGGCACTTTCAGGTTGACGAGCCATCGCGTCCATTGCATGGCCACCGATAAGACCCACACCGATACCTGCGCCGATTGCTGCAAGACCTGCACCGATTCCGGCAAAACCCGCTGCTGCGGCTGCTTCCAAAAGAACTGTCAAGAATTCCATTTTATTTGTTTGTGTTTGAGTTTGCTAATTAATGATGTGCTTCTTCATGATGATGTTCCTGCGTAGCATCGCCGAAATACAGCGCTGCCAACAAAGTGAATACATAGGCCTGAAGAAACGCAACAAGGAGTTCAATGAAGAACATGAAGATCATGAACAGGGTGGAGAAAATACCCACGCTGTAACCTGCCACCGCGCTCTTCTCACCGAAGATAATTACCAGCGATGTGAATGCCAGAATGATGATGTGACCGGCATTGATGTTAGCCGTCACACGAATCATCAATACGGCAGGCTTGATGAAAATACTCAAGATTTCAATTGGCACCAGGATGAACTTAATCCCCAGCGGCACACCGGGAGGCCATACAATGTGACCCCAGTAATGCGCATTACCGTTGATGGTTGTGATGATAAACACCAACCCACCCAACACCAGCGTGATGCTCAACGTACCGGTGATGTTGAATCCTCCCAAGAAAGGAATCAATCCAAGTAAGTTACAAGCCCAGATGAAGAAGAATGATGTCAAGAGGAAAGGCAAAAACTTCTGCGCGCGTTTCTTACCAAGTGCCGGAATAGCTACCTCGTCTTTGATGAACAACACCAGAGGCTCCAATAAATTCTGCATGCCCTTCGGCGCCTGACCTTTGCGCTTCTCATAGGTCTTAGCCATGCGAACAAACAACACCAACACCAAGGTCAGCATGAGCAACATACCCAAAACTGACTTAGTGATCGAAAAGTCTGTTACAGGATGACCATGAAACTCTTCGTGTGCCTCTTCTGTCGTCTCAGCAGCAACCGGAGCAGCTGCCTCGGCACTGAGCGTATCGCTCATGGCCGTTAACGTGTCTTGCACCATTGCAGGTTGCTCGGGCTCCTGCGCGCCATGTTCCATTGCGGCATCAGCCTCATCGACCGTATAGATTAACTCATGATGCAACACATAGGTATTGCCTGTTGTGGGGCTTGTGTATGAACGTGTCGCTTCGTGATGCTCATCCATGAATACAGAACTCATGAAGAAGTCAAAACCCTTGTCGGTCTTAACGATGCAAGGGAGCGGAAGTGAAACATGTCCGAAGAAATGAATCGAGTGTGCATCGGAAATGTGATGCACAATCATCTCACCTGCATTGAATCCTCCTTCTTGACCGCCTTCAGAAGCCTGAGCCGGCGAAAATGCCATGGTGAAAACGGCAAGCAAGATGGCGGAGAAAACTCCGAAAAGCTTGATTTTATTTGGCTTTGACTGGTTATTCATGCAGGGGATGTCCTCAAAATTGCGCGGCAAAAGTATGCACGGCATTCGCTTGTACCAAGGATTGATGCGGAATTTTACACACGAAAGCGAAAAAGCCCGTGTGACGGGCTTTTCAGAGTATTCCTTGTGGAAAAATGTTGTCTAGAATCCGTGGAGTGCACTACGCCAGAACACCGCGCGAAATCACAATCTTTTGAACCTCGCTGGTGCCTTCATAAATCTGGGTGATTTTGGCATCGCGCATCAGACGTTCTACGTGGTATTCTTTGACGAAACCATAACCGCCGTGAATCTGCACCGCCTCAACCGTATGCTTCATGGCAACCTCCGACGCATACAGCTTAGCAATTGCGCTGGCTTGATCGTAGTTCAAATGCTGGTCTTTCAGCCAAGCTGCTTTATAGACCAACAAGCGCGCTGCTTCGATTTCAGTAGCCATGTCCGCCAACTTGAAAGCAATCGCCTGGTGTTGTGAAATTTCTTTACCGAATGCCTTACGTTCTTTTGAATAAGCAAGGGCTAATTCATACGCACCGGCAGCAATTCCCAACGCTTGAGCTGCAATACCGATGCGGCCGCCGCTCAGCGTTTTCATCGCGAACTTGAACCCAAAGCCATCCTCACCAATGCGATTCTCTTTGGGCACCTTCACATCCTGAAACATCAGCGTATGCGTATCGCTGCCTCGGATACCGAGTTTATTTTCCTTCGCTCCAACGATGAAGCCCGGCATGCCGCGCTCAACGATTAAGCAGTTGATCCCTTTGTGTCCTTTACCGGCATCCGTTTGGGCCATCACCAAATAGGTACTTGCGCTGCTGCCGTTGGTAATCCAATTCTTGGTGCCGTTCAACAGATAATGGTCGCCCATATCAATCGCCGTTGTGCGCTGTGATGTCGCGTCGCTTCCGGCTTCGGGTTCTGACAAACAAAAAGCACCAATCTTTTCACCATTAGCTAACGGCACCAAGTACTTCTTCTTTTGCTCCTCTGAACCAAACGCCTCCAGACCCCACGTCACCAAGGAATTGTTTACACTCATACACACCGAGGTTGAAGCATCGATTTTCGAAATCTCCTCCATAGCGAGCACGTAACTCAGCGTGTCCATTCCACTTCCACCATACTCGGGACTCACCATCATTCCCATGAATCCGAGCTCTGCCAATTGCTTCACTTCTTCCGCCGGAAATTTCTGATGCTCATCGCGCTCAATCACGCCCGGCTTCAATACGTTTTGCGCAAACTCGCGCGCCGCCTGCTGCACGGCTTTGTGTTCTTCTGATAATTCGAAATGCATTGTTCGAGATTTTAGGCCGCGAAGGTAATCAATTGGTGAAATGGTGAAGTAGTGAAAGAGTGAAATGGTGAAACCAAAGTGCAGCCACTTCGTCCCTCGCCCTTCGCCCTTAAAAACACGCCGCCCCGGCCTGCTATTCGCAAACCGGGGCGGCAATAAAACAAACAAACTAACTACAACTACTTCTTCATG
>JBKCDO010000087.1:0-19428 GCA_046304755.1 Flavobacteriales bacterium | reverse complement strand
GTGCGCTTTGGTTCGGATAAATTCTTCGATAACCTCGGCAACAACATGATCAAAAACGAAGTGATCATGACGGTGAATTTGCAGGGAAAGAAAGGGTAGTTTCTGGGGACTGAGGACTGAGAAAGAAAAGAGCGGTGATTTCGAAGCTAGTAGCTGGAAATCACCGCTCTTTATTTTTTTAGCAAGTCGCTTTGTACAACTACCCAGTAACCAGTAACCAGTACCCAGTCCTCAGTACCTATTTAAAAAGCCCATGCAGCTGTGCATCCACACCCGCAATGATTTTCCCTAAGTCTTCAGGCTTCTCATGAAAGCGGTTATCATCGATGTCGATTACGAGCATCTTTCCTTTGTTGTACGTACTGATCCACGCTTCATAGCGTTCATTAAGGCGCGTGAGATAATCCAGACGAATAGCTTCTTCGTACTCACGTCCGCGCTTGCCGATATTATCGACCAACGCCGGTACTGATGCGCGCAAGAAAATGAGCAAATCCGGAGGCGTGATGAACTCATCCATCACGTTGAAGAGATCCACATAGTTTTCGAAGTCACGAGTGGTCATCAAACCCATCGCATGCAAATTGGGAGCGAAGATTTGAGCGTCTTCATAGATGGTGCGGTCTTGCACAATCTTCTTTCCGCTCTTCTTCAATTCCATAATCTGACGGAAACGGCTCTTCAAGAAAAACACCTGCAGGTTGAATGACCAACGTTGCATGTCTTTGTAGAAATCAATCAAGTATGGATTGTCGTCTACCTCTTCAAAATGAGGTTGCCACTTATAATGTTTTGCAAGTAAGGTGGTCAGGGTTGTTTTGCCTGAACCGATATTTCCGGCGATAGCAATATGCATGGTCTGTAATAGGTAAAATAGAATACGCCTCGAAAGTAAAACAATTCAACCCAACCCGTTGCAATTGTTAGTTTCTTGCAGTTTCAGGGAATTTATAGCTGTAGAGTATTCCCTCTCGCACGGCGTAAAGCACGCCTTTTGAAACGTAATAACGTGCATCTTTCATGGGCAAAGTCAATGTTGCCGACTCCGGCGAAGTTGCATTCATGAGATGAACTTCCATTTCAGTAAACACAAACATGCGATTATGTTCCACTTGCATGTCGCGAATTTCCCCCGGTTGCAGTTGCTTCTTGAAAGTGCCGTAGATATCAAACACGAGTATGCGATGATCCGCAGTACGCACATACAGATACGCGCCGCGTTCGATGAGTTGAACGGGAAGCACCGCGAAACCCAACATAACACTCAGATTTCCGGTCGACGTAAGGCGTTGAAACGCACGATCGACACGAATCAACTCTGACTGCCGCGCATCCCACATCCAGAAAGCATCTCCGCGTGAACCGCATACGAGCTCAATCTGGTCGAACCCCTTCTCAAACAAATCAATCGGACTTCCCTGCACGCTCAGTGTATTATCCCAAAAGTCAATTTTTCCGGCAGAGGGAAAATGAATAAATGGTCGCAATGGATCCGTCACATCAATCGACTCATAACTCCCCCACTGCAATTCGGAATTGCGAAACTTTCCGCCACCTACGACATTTACTCGCTGAATAAATCGTGGACTCTGGTAATAGGAATTTCCCAAGGCATCTATTGAAACATGCGTGCAGCCGCACGTTTCCTGATTCATAAAGGTAAAGTCATTTTGCGCCGTGGCTTCTAAACTTAGCGCAAGCACTAACAAAACAAATAGCCACCTCATAAGGCAATCACTTGATCAGTTGCTGCATGCTGAACTCCGTTCAGCAATTCATCGACATACAATCGTTCGTTGCATAAGCGAGGCACCTTATGCTGACCGCCGAGCTTATTCTTGGCACGCAACCAACCGTAAAAACTTCCGGCCGGCATTACCTCTACTTCCGGGCGCCTTAGAATGAAATCAAACGCTCGCTTGGCTTCGTAATCGGTGTTCAACGATTTTAATGTCGCATCCAGCACATCAATGAAACGCTCTAAATCATGAGGCGCGCGCTCGAATTCAATGAGCCATTGGTGTGCACCGCACGAACGATCTGTCATGTAAACAGGAGCTGCTGTATAGTCAGTCACCGCTGCATCTGTGGCGATACACGCCAAACGAATAGCCTCATCAGCATTGTCCACGATAAGCTCTTCTCCAAAAGCATTGATGTAATGCTTGGTGCGGCCGCTCACCTGAATTCTAAACGGAAACTTTGAAGTAAAGCGCACGGTATCGCCCACGAGATAACGCCACAACCCGCCATTCGTGCTAATGACAATAGCGTAGTTCTGTCCAATTTCCACATCCTGAATACTCACGGTTTTAGGATGTTCTTTTCCATACTCACTCATCGGCATGAACTCGTAGAAAATACCGTAGTCGAGCATGAGCAACATATCATCTGCGTTGAGTCGATCTTGAATACCGAAGAACCCTTCCGACGCGTTGTAGGTTTCCACATAATTCATCGAGAGCGATGGAATCAACTTACTAAACTGGTCGCGGTAGGGTTTGAAGCTCACGCCGCCATGCCAGAACAATTCGAGGTTCGGCCATACTTCCTTGATGCTCTCCGCGCCTTTCAATTCCAAAATGCGCTTGAGCAAAACCATTGTCCAGGAAGGCACACCTGCCATCATGTAAATGTCTTCATCCATGGTGGTGCGCGCAATCATTTCAATCTTTTCCTCCCAGTTGTCCATCAAAGCAATGTCGCGCGAAGGTGTGCGCATGATTTCTACCCACACCGGCAAATTGCGAATGATGATGGCCGATAAATCGCCCGTGTAACCCTCCTCATTGAAGGGATTTATTTTGGATGAACCCCCGAGCACGAGGTGCTTCCCGCTGTACACTTTGGCGTCAGGTTTTTGACTATAGTACAATGCCAGCAAATCCTTACCGCCTTTGTAGTGACATTCTTCCAAAGCTTCCTTGGTGACAGGAATAAACTTGCTACGCGCATCGGTTGTGCCGCTGCTTTTGGCAAACCACTTCACTTTTGACGGCCACAATACGTTTTGATGTCCTTCACGCAACAGCTCTACATAATCTTTGAACGACTCGTAATTCCGAATAGGAACTGCCTTCTTGAAATCCTCCATCGTTTTGATGGATGAGAACTTGTGCTCCACTCCGAAGCGCGTCAACGCTGCCTCATCGATGAGGTTGCGAAAAAGCTCACCCTGCACCTCGACCGGATACTTCATGAAGAGATCGATCTGGTGCATGCGCTTTTTGATGAACCATCCGAAAACGGAATTGAGTGGCATGCGGGTTTAGATAATCGCTTGCAAAATAATCAGGAATCACCGAATTGTTAAGCGAAAAAAAAGGCCATCTTTCGACAGCCTTTGTGTGACCCCGAAGGGATTCGAACCCCTATCTGAGGAACCGGAATCCTCCATTCTATCCATTAAACTACGGGGCCAAAGCGGGCGCAAAAATAAGCACGTCACTTAACCTTTCCTACCGTGTCTGCCTTGAAAGACTATATTTGTTACGCTTGCATTAAATCCCGTTGCAGGTCACCACTAAGCATATGAAATTCATTCTACCCCTACTGTTATTCTTGCTGCACGCATGTGTTGTTGCAAGCGGACAGCTCGTCATCAACGAAGGCAGCAATAAAAACGCAACCATCCTCCTGGATGAAGATGGCGAATACAACGATTGGATAGAACTGTACAATGCGGGGTCGGAAGCCATTGATCTCGCCGGCTACAGCCTTACCGATGAAGCAGGTCAGCCTACTCAATGGGTATTTCCGAACTACCTCTTGCAGCCTGGTCAGTTCCTGGTTGTGTTCTGCAGTTCGAAGGATCGGTATGCATCACCTCCGGCAACAACGTTCCACACATCGTATGGCTTCACGCCTCAATTCGGCTGGAATAATCACGCTGTGCAAGAAGCGTTCATTTGGGATGGTATATCGAATCTCGTGCTTAACACCTGCTCGTATTGGTCCGGTGGATATACGTCCAACTCCGTCTTCAATCAAACATCTACCGATTATGTGGCCTCCGTTTCCTCCTTTATTGATGGTGGTGACTTCGCGTGCGGTTCACAGTATGGCGAAGTGTCCAACCTGCGTCCCGTGCTGCGTATCAACGATGTGATTGTTGGTGAAAACACCGTCCAAAATTGCAATACGTGCTATCCGGCCCCTTATGGCAACTGGTACTTTAGTGCACGGATGCAAACGCTCTATCGTGCCGATGATCTCATCGCGGCAGGACTTACCGCTGGACCTATCGACTCTCTCGCCTTTGATGTGGCTTATACCGATCCGTCGTTCTATGACTACGTGAGCATTCAACTCACGACATCAGCAAATTCCGAGCTTGGCTTTGAATTCATCAACACCAACGGGTCTTATTTTCACACCAACTTCAGTGTATCCGGAAACGGGGAAAACGTGTGGCTGCATAACCCTGAAGGAGTGCTCATCGATTCGCTTGAAATCGCCTTGCAATCACTCAATGCCTCTATTGGCAGTTATCCCGATGGCGCAGAGTTGAATGTGCTCTTCGCAGCACCCACTCCGGGTGGTTCGAATAACAATAGTGAACCCGCCGAAGATTACACATGGGCTCCTGCATTCGACGTTAATCCCGGATTCTACTCCACCACACAAGCCGTTTCCATTTTAAATCCGAACGGACCGCAAGCCACTATACGTTACACCTTAGATGGCAGCGAACCTCAGACGAATTCAGAACTTTATCTCGGCAATCCGATTATCATCGAGACGACAACCGTACTGAAGGCGCGGGCGTTCGAACCCAACCGCATTCCGGGACCCTCAGCCGTTGGATCCTATTTCATCAATATGCAACACGTCACGCCTGTTATCTCTATTTCTACCGACAATACGAATCTCTACGGGCCCGATGGCATGTTTGACAATCCCTTCAGCGATTGGCTTAAGTCAGGGTACGTGGAATATTTCGACTCGACCGATGCGCATAATCTTTTGATGTCGCAATACACCGGAATGATCATGGATGGCGGTGCCGGTGGAAGTCGCAGCCAGCCACAACGTTCTTTCCGACTAAAACTAGCCGATGGTATTTTCGGTGAAGAACCGTTCGAGCATCAAGTCATTCCAACGCTTCCCTATCGTCAACAGTACAGCGATTTTTATCTGCGCAATGGCAGCAATCAATACCTCGCACTGCAATACAAGGATGCGGCGCAATGCAGAATGATGAGTGAAGGTACGCATAACTATTTCTCCGCATGGCGACCGGTTACCGTTTACATCAACGGTCAATATCACGGGCTATATGAACTGCGTGATAAATTCAATGCCGAGAAATTTGAAATACAGGATAACGCTTCAGATGAGGGAATGGACATCCTCTCACTCAGTTATTATTATGGTGGCGTGCTGCGCGGTGTTGAAGGAAATCCACAACACTATTGGGATGATTGGAATACGGTTTCTCAATTCGATGTGAACGCTCAGGATTATGTCAATCAAATCGGCAATTATTACGACCTCGACAACTACACCGACTACGTTATTGGCGAGTCGTTCATGTCGAATGTGGATTGGCCTTGGAACAACATTAAAATCTACCGCTCTGATGCCACAGACTTCAAATGGCGTTTTGCCTTGCAGGACTTGGAATTAGGTCTGGGACCTAACTCTTGGACCGACTGTACGACCAATCATATCGAATGGCTCTTTGGAAATACAGGAGGCAATCCCTTCACTGCGCCCTGGTATAACATGATGCAGCATGATGATTATCGACTGCACTTCGTGAATCGCTTCGCCGACCTGTTGAACACTTCCTATCGCAGCGAGCGCTTGGTCGAAATTGCCGACTATCACTACAACATGGTGATTGATGAAATGCCCAATTACATGGCTCGCTGGGGTGATCCAAACAACGTCGATGGCTATGTGCAGTGGTTCACAGACAATCACACCATCTTCCGCGATCAGCTCGCTTGTCGTCCGGAGCAAGTACGTTACCACATCGAAACCTATTTCGGTTATCAAGGGCAATCGGAAGTAACGCTGCAAGTGAATCCGCCTCAAGCAGGACGTATTCAAATAAACACGATTGTTCCCGATTCACTGCCATGGAACGGAATCTACTTCAATGGTGCGCCGGTCACTGTGACCGCCATTCCGAATCCCGGCTATGTATTCAATTACTGGAGCGCTGATAGTTTGCTGCAATCACAATGGCACAACGACACACTTGTCATCAACATGATTACAGATGACGTGCTCACGGCCAATTTCATCGGTGCGCCACAACCCATGAAACTCATGATAAGTGAGGTGAATTATAATGATGATGTCTCAGCGCCATGCGGCGATTGGATTGAACTGCACAACGATGGCAACGGAACTGTCAATCTCACGGGATGGTCGCTGACGAATGATGTCAATATGCCGCGCTTTGAATTCCCGGCAGGCACTTTCGTAGCGCCTCACCAATATTTGGTTGTCGCACATAACCTAGAACTATTCCAGAGTCTTTATCCTGATGTTACAAATGCCATCGGGAACTTTGACTTCGCACTACCCGCTAATGGCGGTACGATTCGCCTACTCGACCATCGAGATAGTGTGTTAAGAGAAATTCATTACAGCGATAGTTTGCCCTGGCCGATGGTGGCCGATGGCGGTGGCCGCACACTGGAGTTCATGGAAGATTCCACACCACAAGATGATGCTGCTAATTGGTTTGCCGGTTGTGTGCTCGGTTCGCCGGGAGAAGGATTTTCACCCTGCATCACTCCGATTGTTTTTAGCGAAATCAATTACGCCTCTGTTCCGACTTCTGATGCAGGCGACTGGATTGAACTGCGCAACGTGAGCAATGAAACGCAAGACATTTCCGGCTGGACCTTGCGCGACGAGCAAGACAATAGTGCATACCTTATTCCTGAGAACACCATACTCGCCGCCGGCGAGATGATTGTGCTTTGCAAAAGCACCGCACAATTCGATGACATCTATACTTCGATAGAGAATCGCGTGGGTGATTTTGCTTTTGGTTTTGGTGAAAACGGTGAACTCCTTCGATTATACGATGCGGCAGGTAAAATCAATTTCTCCGTTTACTACCAATCATCATCACCGTGGCCTGTCGAAGCCAACGCACAAGGTTACACACTTGAACTCGCTGATAGCAGTGCCAATGTAAATGATGGCACGAATTGGTTCGCCGGTTGTTTGCTCGGTTCACCCGGAACATATTACGTTCCGTGCGGTCCCGATGCCGTGGATGAATACAACGAAGAACAGACGCTTCGTTTATTTCCCAATCCGGCGAAGCACTCCATATGGATTCAACTTCCCTTGCAAGCAAAACACCGTGCTCAACTCACCATTCGTGATATCAGTGGAAAAATCATCCAGGAACAAATCGTTTCCAATACGCAACAACTTCACATGGATATCTCCACTTGGAATAGCGGTATGTATGTGCTGACCTTGCAAGGCGACAACAACCTATGGCATCAACGCTGGATTAAAGAATAACGACCGATGAAACAACTATCCCTAGTATTACTCTGCTTACTGGCTATAACACAAGCGTCCGCTCAACTAAACAAACGCGCTCTCTTTTTAGGCAACTCATACACCTATTACAACAACTTGCCACAACTCACGGTTGACGTGGCACTGAGTGCAGGAGACACACTCGAAGTAGGCAGCAGCACGCCGGGCGGTTACACCTTCGAGGATCATCTAAGCAATAGTGCATCCATGAGTCTAATTGCAGAAGGAACCTGGGATTACGTCGTGCTACAGCAGCAAAGTCAGATGCCTGCATTCCCGCTATCACAGGTGGAAGTGGAAACCTTCCCCTTCGCAACACAACTCAATGAGGCCATCTTAACAGCTAATCCTTGCGCAGAAACCATTTTTTACATGACATGGGGAAGAGAAAATGGCGACCAGCAAAACTGCGCCGGCTGGCCTCCTGTCTGCACCTACGAAGGCATGGATGACCTACTTCGTGAACGCTATTTGATGATGGCAGAAATGAATCAAGGCATCGTTTCCCCTGTTGGAGCAGTGTGGCGTTACCTGCGCGAAAATCATCCCGGCATTGGGTTATTCGCTTCCGACGGTAGTCATCCTTCACCGGAAGGTTCTTACGCTGCCGCGCTGGCATTTTACACAAGTATCTTTCGCAAATCACCACTCGCCACCAGCTATAACTACACCATCGCCGATTCAACGGAAGCCATTATGCGCAGTGCCGTTCATGAGGTGGTATTCAATCAATTTAGCCAATGGTATATCGGGACGTGGGATCCTATTGCTGCAGGGAATATTGAACCAGTCATAGAGAATGAATTTCAACTGACCAATACTTCTCAATATTCAACTGAAGTATACTACTCTTTGGATGGCGAACCCTTGACTGCACTGACAAGTGATATAGCGTCGTTATACGTGAATAATTACGGTCAGCATGCTATTGAGCTTATCGCCGGTGCATGCGGAGTTTATGACACGACGCTAATCAGCTTTGATTTTGTTTCAACGGTTTACGAAGTAAATCAATCTTCTTGCATTCAAGTTTATCCCAATCCTTCCGCTGATTCTTTTCGGATTGAATTCAACAATCCGGCTTCAAACTTTGAACTTATCATTACAGATCATTTAGGCCGAGTTATACCTTTTTCGTATCTCCGTAATGGCACAAACATGATTATCGATTGCTCTTCTTGGGATAATGGTGTTTACAGTGTTTACCTTGAAAATGATTCGCAACAACAAATGAAACGCGTTGTTGTCATGCACAACTAAAGCAACTTTCCCCAGTGCACAAAGTAATTCTGGGGAATTCCGGATAATGCAATGCGCTCATCGAAAAAACCAAAGACTGCCGATCCACTTCCGCTCATGCTGCTGTACAGTGCACCTTGATCCAATAGCGTTCTTTTGATAGAGGCTATCTCTGGATGAAGCGCAAAGACCACCCTTTCAAAATCATTGGTGATGCGCCCTTGCCATTGGTCCATGGGAAGCTGACCAATTGTGCGCAAATCAAAAGAGGCCGCTGATGGCTTAATGCCGCGATAGGCGTCCGCCGTGCCCACATGAATGCCGGGATGAATAATCACCACGTGCGATTGAATCGCCGGCATATCTATCGGATCCAACAATTCGCCACGACCATGCACAAACGCCGGTTTATTCGAAATAAAAAACGGACAATCGCTTCCTAATTGAGCGGCGTAATGTTGCAACTGATCTGTGCTAAGATTCAAGGAAAACAACTCATTGAGTAACTTGAGCATGTGCGCTCCATCACTTGAACCACCTCCCAATCCTGCGCCTATCGGCACTTGCTTGAGCATAGTTGCTTCTACCCCACCCAACTTGAAATCACGCTGCAACAATCGATAGGCTTTCACGCACAGATTGCTTTCCGCATCACCGTCAATCCGGCGTCCTTGTGTAGTAAACGCGATTTCATCTCCTTCCGAGCGAATAGCTTCCAAAACGTCACACAAACTCACAGGAAGAAAAATACTCTCCAGGTTATGATAACCATCCGTGCGACGCTCCGTCACATATAACCCCAGATTGATTTTCGCGTTGGCAAAGGCAATCATGACTTATTCCCAGTATCCGAAATTTTTCAATTTGCGTTCATCGTGACGCCAGTTCTCGTCAACCTTCACATGCGTTTTCAAAAAAACCTTCTTGCCGATAAACGACTCCATATCCTTGCGAGCCTGTGTTCCAACGCGTTTTAGACCACTACCTTGGTGACCAATAACAATGCGCTTTTGGGATTCACGTTCGACCATAATCAGGGCAGAAATGCGCACGATATCGGGTTCCTCCAGGTACTCTTCAATGTGCACTTCACTCGCGTAGGGTACTTCCTTATCGTAGTTCATGAAGATTTTCTCTCGAATAATCTCACTCACAAAAAAGCGCATCGTACGATCGCTCACGTCATCTTTTGGGAAATACGGTGGCGACTCAGGAAGCAGTCGAATGATTTGATCCAGTAACTCGCGGGTGTGAATCTTCTCCAACGCCGAAACCGGAAACACTTTGGCTTGTGGCAACTGTTGCGTCCAATAATCAAAGAGGACATTCACGCCATCATTACCTACCAAATCATACTTATTGAGAATCACAAAAACGGGAATTTTCGTCTTGCGAATTTTCTCCAGCGTTGGCCCATGCATCTCCTTTTTATCGGCGCTATCGATAACCAGCAAAATGAGATCAGCATCAGTGAGCGCCGTTCCCACGGCCTTCATCATTCCTTCCTGCAACTTGTATTTGGGATCAAGAACACCGGGCGTATCACTGTAGACAATCTGATAATCGTCACCGTTAAGAATCCCCATGATACGATGACGTGTTGTCTGTGCCTTGGGTGTCACAATGCTCAACTTCTCGCCCAGCAGAGCGTTCATGAGCGTTGATTTACCTGCATTGGGATTGCCAACGATGTTGACGAATCCCGCCTTGTGCTTGTTTTCTGTCAATTTTTGAAAAGAATTGTTGCAGGCACAAAAGTAGGCTATATTTGCACCCCCAATTCGAATGCGATGCGGGTACACTTTTACATTGCGGGGTGGAGCAGTTGGTAGCTCGTTGGGCTCATAACCCAAAGGTCGTCAGTTCGAGTCTGGCCCCCGCTACTAAGATAAACGCCGGTGAGAGCCGGCGTTTTTTTTATGCTGCTGAGGAACAAATGAAAAAACATTTGCTTCCTATCCATTTTTTCCTTTCTTTCGAATTGTCAATTTGCAAGTAAGGAATCCTCTGACCAAGGTCCTTAAATTTTCAAACCATCGCTTTCTCGAATAACCGCGTCACTCATGGCGTGAGTTCTCATTCTTCATTCACCGCTGCCTGAAGCGTGGATCACGCCCTGCAATTGTGCTGCAGCGGTAACCTTAACTAATACTGACTACCATGCCGGAAGATGTAATCACATCCTCCGCTCGTCCTTGGTTGAAATTTCTGCAGCACCCTCATCTGCAGAAATTTCTTCCAAACGGACGCAGCGGAAGCTATTGTCAACTTTTACTGGTTTGCATACTGTTAGTGCCCAATCTGATTTTGGCTCAATACGCCGCATTCAATAGCGTGGCCGTGAACTCCTTTCAAAGCGACCTTACCTGGGCCACAGGCATTAGCACATACGACATCAATCACGACGGCTGGGATGATATCACCGCTGCATCAAGCCAACACGGTGTGGCCATTTACCTGAATACCCAAGGCGATTTTGAATACATCGATGCACTATCGACTATAGAAGGCAATCTCAAAACCGTTTATTGGGCGGATTACGACAACGACGCTGATGCCGATCTACTCATTATACGCTACACCGCAAATCCAATCTTACTGCGCAATGATGGAAACTGGTCATTCACCGATGTTACTTCCGATTTGCCCATCCCCGTTTACAGCCCTCTAATGCAATCCGCCTGTTGGGCCGACTATGACAATGATGGATGGATTGACCTCTACATCAACAACTACTACCTGCAAAACGACATCACCAATTGGCTTTTTCACAACAATGGCGATGGCAGCTTCACGGAAGTGTCGGCAATCGCGGGCGTAGGCAATGGCAGCAAACCAACCTACCAAAGCAACTGGATTGACTATGATCGCGATGGTGATCAAGACCTCTATGTTAGCAATGACCGGGATGTCGGAAATCAACTCTACATCAATCAAGGTGACGGCACATTTCTTCCCGATAGTTCAAGCGTCATTAATCCGTATATGGATGCCATGGGTGTGCAATGGCATGATCACGATTACGATGGTGACTTCGATGTTTACATCAGTAACGAAATCGAAGCTTCCGTTCTCATCGAGAATCAACAGGGCACTTTCGTAAACGCAACAGACTCTCTCAATGTCGGATGCGCGAATCACGTGAGTTGGGGAATACAATGGACAGATCCCGATAATGACGGGCGCGATGATTTGTGTGTGATTCACAAAGACTTCAATAGCATTACCTGCCATTATCAGCGTAATGAAGATCTTTCCTACACACTCAACACAGCCTCCTCGCTATCACAAATGCCTTACTTAAGCTATTGTTTGGTCACAGGAGACTTTAACAACGACGGCCGCGAAGACCTCGTGCAAAGCACCGTGTCGCCGCAACGCATCCTCGTGTGGCTCGCAAATCCTTCAACAAATAACTCCATAACCATAGGGCTCGAAGCACCCTCATCAACCCCCGACGGCATCGGGGCTATTAGAGAAGTGCACGCAGGAAATAAGCAACTCATCAAACAGATAACCTGTGGCGAAAGTTATTATGGTCAATCCTCTCAACATGAAATTTTTGGACTCGGCGCAACCAATGTGATTGATTCTATCCTCATCTTTTGGCCATCCGGATGGACGGACATTTTGCGCAATGTAGAAGCAAATCAGGCCTTAACTATACAAGAAGGCTCGACCTATATCGATCAGCCGGAGACAATCACCCTTCAGCGATGCTTCAATGAAATACTCGCGCTTGAAACCGATGCAACGTCAGGTGTTGTCTGGGATAATGGCGATACGATTACTGTTAGAACCGTGGACGCCGCAGGCACTTACAGTTGCACAACTCCCGGACTCTTCAATCAAACACACCAAATCATCTTTCAGGTAACTGATTTTGCTCCTGCCATCAACTTCACTATAAGCCCTGTGTTGTGCACTAATACGGCTTCAGGATCCATTACCCTTGACGTGCTTGAGGGCTTGCAAAACATTCATTGGCAAACGGGCGATTCTACGTTATCACTCTCAAACATATTCCCCGGAACGTACACCGCAACACTGTATTTCGAAAACGGCTGCAGCACCGTTCAAACGATAACTCTTGAGAATCCGGATCCCATCCAACCTTGGATATGGTCGGACACCATTTGCGCCAACTCAACTTCAGCAATTCTCTTTTCATCTGTCGGCGGAAATGGGATTCACTTCTGGAATTGGTTTGGTGAAGATCCCAACGCGATGAGCGCAGGCATTCACCCCTACTCGATTACAGATGAGGCAGGTTGCAGTTTTGAAGGAGAATTCACAGTTGAGCATCATCAAACACCTATCATCAGTTGGTCACCACCCTCGGTATGTGTCGACGAGGTAACCTCATTTGCGATTACCTCGAATAATCCGGTCATTATTGAATGGGAAGCTTATGAAGAGCCCTATGCTCTTCCGGCGGGAGAATACCCATTTGCCTTTTCTTCAGGTGATGGCTGCTGGTATGATTCCGTTTATGTTGTCAGTGAGTTCGAACCTATCTACGCCAATATCACTTCAACCGATTCTATTTGCGCGGAAGGCTATCCCATATTCACAGTAGACATTAGCGATGGAAACGGGCCATTCCAATGCGATTGGAATACCGGTGATACAGGAGTCTATACTTCAAATTATGGTCAACCGGTAATAAGCTGCATCATAACCGATGTCAATGGCTGCAATGTTCAGGAAGAACTTTGGATGAATATAATATCATCCGAGATTACCAAGAATATCTACGTCTACCCCAATCCAACACGCGACTTTCTGAACATCAACAGCCATTCTACTCAGGATTGGCTGCTCATCGATGCAAACGGAAGAGTAGTTAATCGCAATACAACACAAACCAACAACGAACAAATCAACCTTTCCTCGCTTGCCGACGGTTATTATCAATTGAGAATTGGCGATAAATACATCACGGTGCTAAAACAGAAGTAACCGGATTTACTTCTGCGCTCTGGAATAAAGGAACAACCCAACGAATGTGAACAGCACATTGGGCACCCACACCGCCATCCAAGATGGAAAGCCCAGATTCATAGCGCTCACGGTTGTCATTCGCGAAATAAAGACAAAGACGAAGCCGATAATTACCGCCAACATCAGGTGCATTCCGATTCCTCCGCGCTGTTTGCGTGAAGCAATAGAAACTCCAATAAGTGTGAGCACAAAAATGGAAAACGGTGAAGCCGTGCGATTATAAAGTTCCACTTCAAACTCCGCCACACGGCCCGAACCACCCAATTTCTGCGCCTGGATAAATTCGCTCAACTCGCTGTAATCCATTGCGGAGGTGATTTCCGAACGCAAACCAAAATCCTGTTCGTCCATAGGTAGAATCGTATCGATCTGTGCACGCATTTGCAATGTCGCCGCACCATCGGCGTCAAAGGTTCGAATTTGTGCATTCATGATGCGCCACTTCTGCTGATCCGGCAAATACTGCGCGCTGGCAGCAATCATTTTATAAGTAAGCTTGCCATCCTTCCAACGCTCGAGAGAGAAATTATCTCCTGAAATAGTCTCCGGACGAAAGCCATAGAAATAGGCAATAGTACCGGGTTCAATCTCCCGATGAATATTCTTCTCCGTAACGGTGATGGGGTCTTTCATGTAATTCACCTCGAACTCATATTTCTGACGATTGGCCTGGGGTACCACTACATGACTGAAGTACAACAGCACAGCCACCAAAATTCCTGAGGCAATGAAATAAGGCCGAATAAAACGAGCATAGCTAACACCACTACTCAACACCGCAATAATCTCCGACTGTTGCGCAAGCTTGCTGGTAAACCAAATAATTGTCAGAAAAATGATGAAGGAGCTCAACAACGTCCCGAAATAGAAACAGAAGTTTACATAGTACTCCGCAACAATTCTATACCACGGTGCTCGAGCCTTGAGCAATTCATCGATGTTTTCACTGATATCAAAAACAACTGCAATCAGAATGAACGCCCCAATCATGAAAAGAAAGGTGGACAGAAACTTTCGGATGATATAGATATCGAGCTTCTTAAGCACTAAAGTCGCTGCATTAGTTTAACCACCATCTCATTCTTCCAGGCGGTAAATGTGCCTTCCAATATTTTTTCACGAGCCTTGCGCACCAAACGCAAATAGAAATTCAAATTATGCAAGGTGCCAATCTGCATCGCCAATATCTCCTCAGCCGCAAACAAGTGCCTCACATAAGCTTTGGTGTAGAAAGCATCCACGAAGCTATCGCCATCAGGATCCAACGGTGAAAAATCACGCTCCCATTTCTTATTGCGCATATTCAAGATTCCATTCCAGGTAAATAACTGTCCATTGCGCGCATTGCGCGTTGGCATAACGCAATCGAACATATCCACTCCGAGTGCGATTGACTCCAGAATATTCGCAGGAGTTCCAACACCCATTAAATATCGTGGCTTGTCTTTAGGTAAAATCCCACAAACCAATTCGGTCATCTCATACATCAATTCATGCGGCTCACCCACACTCAAACCACCAATAGCATTTCCTTCCGCACCTTTAGCCGCAATGTATTCTGCACTTGCGATGCGCAAATCACGAAATACAGAACCCTGCACAATCGGAAACAACGCCTGATGATGTCCATAGAGCGGCTCCGTTTCAGCTATTCGTGCAAAACACCGATCCAACCAGTGATTGGTAATCTGAAGAGATTTTTTGGCATACTCAAAATCACACGGATACGGCGGACATTCATCAAATGCCATGATGATATCGGCGCCAATCACGCGCTGAATATCCATCACATTCTCCGGGGTAAACAAATGCGCAGAGCCGTCAATGTGTGACTTGAACTTCACACCCTCAGGCGTAATCTTGCGATTGTCACTGAGCGAGTACACTTGGTACCCACCGCTATCGGTGAGAATAGGACGATCCCAGCCATTGAACTTGTGCAAACCACCGGCCTCCTTGAGTATCGCTGTTCCCGGCCTTAAGTAAAGATGATACGTGTTGCCCAGAATAATCTTGGCGTCCACATCTGACTTTAAATCTTGTTGCGTAATAGCCTTCACGGTACCCGCAGTTCCGACCGGCATGAATATAGGCGTTTCAATAACACCGTGATCTGTGGTAATGCGCCCTGCGCGAGCGCTACCGGAAGGATCTTGTCCCTCAAGTTGGAATGTTAAAGGCATAAGTGAGACACTACCTGTTGCAGCAGCCGATCATTATTTGACTTTCTTGACAGGAACAGCACCAATGTAGCGTATCATCTCATCCATTACCTGTGCACGCGTGGTTGGTGTCTTCGGTATGCCATAGTCATCACCGTAGTTGACAACGACAGGTGAATTACCGGACATTGCTAAACTTTGAACGATGTCGTTCACCTGAGCGGCATAGTCCGCATCCAGCGTGGAATAAATAACCATTGGATTAGCCGCAGCGCCTAGATATGCCGCAGGTTTTTCCTTCGACTGTTCATCACCTTTAAGAATGAATCGCAATGAGGCATCTTGGTTCCTTTGAAAATCGCGGGCGCAATCGGCGTCACTGAAATAGGGCTGCAACAACACCGACCGCATTTTCATATCCGGATAAAGACTCATTGCATGCAACGCCATTTCAGCACCGATTCCTATTCCGAAGGGAACCACACCGGGTGAAGTCGAGAATTGCTGATTGATGGCGCGAAGCATTATCGGCATATCCGAAATCAACATATTTGACCACCATTCGTAACCATTTAAGAAGGCCGCTGCGCCATAACTTTGAGAATGTAGCAGATCCACTTCCAGCACCGGAAATCCGTTCACGCCGAGCACCATTAATAAGGTATCATGCTCCGGTGAATTCAATGCCCACATACCCTCACCAAAAACCAAAACAGTCGGGTACTTGATGTCTACTACAGGCGGCGAATAAAAGCGCAGCACCATCTCTTTACCCCGCGTATCAGTTATCGTATGTGTTGAAGTCTTCGCTATTTTGAGCTCGTATGTCAGATCTACCTCATTCAATTGACGTATATCTTTGTTGGCCACATTGTAGCGATAGTAAGCCTTACGCGTATCTCCATAATCATTAAGTACAATCCAAACATTTTCATTATCACTACAACCAATAAGCTGTAGCGACTGCGCGCCCTTCACTTTTGATTTAATATCCTCCATCATGGGAGCATAGGTCTTGTCAATTAGCTGATGTCCCGTGTCCTTTCCGCGATACCAAACCATAACAGGCTTGCGGCTTTTTGGAGTCAAAAGAACCCTTTCCACACTGGAACCCTCCTTAGAAAATAAGACTTCCTTCTCCTTTCCATCAGTCAAGTTTATTTCTACTAATGCCGCTCCATTGCGCTGATTGTCGGAAAGACAATAATAACTGCCCTTGTGAATGATCGAAGGTGCCAAAGGTTTGAACTGCATGCACTTCTCCAGCGCCACAAACTTTTCACCCAATTCATTAATCAATTGTACTGCGCCGTTTTGGTATGCATACGAAAATGAGGCCCCACCGGCTTGATTCGGGGCCCAATGAATCGCTTGCTCAGAATTGTCGGCAATCAATTTTGAGCTCATATTCTCTGTACTAAACAGATAGTAATCGTATTGATTTGGACGCTCAGAAGAATTCATTTCATAATTCACATAGCCATCTCGACTTGACACAGCAATGACTCTTACATCCGCACCTTCAGCTGATACTCGGCGAAACTCAGCTGAACCGAAATCACCTACATACAATGCCGATGAGCCGCTCGTGCCTCTGGCTGTGACAAACGCAATCAGATTTCCATTTAGCCAATAGAAAGACTCAACGCCGGCATCACCCACAAATGAAACCTGCTTTCTTTCGCCGCCATTGATACCGGTTACAAAAACATTCGATACATCCTTAAAAGGAGCAAAGAACGCGACCATCTTTCCATCAGGCGAAACTTGAAACTCCCGCCCATCAGGTGCTACTGATTGCTGCTTTGAGTCTTCAACCTCTTCCTTATTCAACCCTTTAACCTGGGATAGTATCGGATTGGACAATCCGGCTATGCAGAGCATGGCTACAAGTGCGAAACGTTTTTTCATGATCATAGTTTGATTGGAGCGTAAACTTAGTAACTAGGTCTCAAACTCTAAAAACGACATCTTAAAACAACTTAAATTAATTTTTCGGCAAATACCCCCTAAAAAAATGGGGGTATGTTCATTATTTTTTTATTTTTTGCGGAATGAACCCCTATTTTTGCCGGGTCAATCCAATTTAAATATTCAAAAAACGAATCCCCATGTCTTCAACCCGATTTCAGGCCCTGTCAGAATTACACGAGCGAAAGGCCATTCGCAATGAAATTCCGGGAAACCGCGTGAGCGAGTACTTCGGAAACAACGTGTTCTACTACCACAAAATGCGTGAGTATCTCACCGATGATGCTTACGACAAGCTCATGGAGTGCATCAATACCGGCGCACGCATCGATCGCCAAACAGCAGATCACGTCGCAGCAGCAATGAAAGAATGGTCGATTCAGAAAGGGGTAACACATTATACTCACTGGTTTCAACCACTCACAGGAACAACTGCCGAAAAGCACGACAGTTTCTTCAAACCGCTCACTGATGGTCGTGCCCTTGAAAAATTCGACGGCAGCATGCTCGTTCAACAAGAGCCCGATGCCTCGTCATTTCCATCAGGAGGATTACGCAACACATTCGAAGCCCGCGGCTATACCTTGTGGGATCCAACATCACCCGCCTTCATCGTTGGCAATACCCTGTGCATTCCAACCATCTTCATTTCTTACACAGGTCATGCACTTGACTACAAAATGCCGCTGCTGAAAGCACTGCATGCAGTTGATCATGCAGCAACCGCTGTTTGCCAATACTTCGATAAAGACGTCAACAAAGTTGCCGTTACACTTGGCTGGGAACAAGAATACTTCCTCATCGACAGCTCGCTCCACAATGCTCGCCCCGACATTGCGATGACCGGCCGTGCCCTTTTCGGTGCTCGCCCTGCGAAAGGACAACAGCTGGAAGATCATTACTTCGGTTCAATTCCCGAACGTGTTATGGCCTTCATGCAAGAATTCGAATACGAATCGCATCTGTTGGGAATTCCGGTGACGACACGTCACAACGAAGTTGCTCCCAATCAGTTCGAGTTAGCACCCATGTTCGAAGAAGCCAACCTAGCCAACGACCACAACCAATTGGTAATGGATGTGCTCGAAAAAACTGCTCGTAAACACAACTTCCGAATTCTGCTTCATGAGAAACCATTCGAAGGCGTGAATGGTAGCGGTAAGCACAACAACTGGGCATTGAGTACTAACACAGGCGTCAATCTGTTGAAGCCCGGTAAAAATCCAAAGACCAATCTTCAGTTCCTCACCTTCTTTGTAAACACCGTTGCCGCTATTCATGAAAACGCTGATGTATTGCGTGCATCGATTGCAACTGTAGGAAATGATCATCGCCTTGGCGCTAACGAAGCACCACCGGCAATCATGTCGGCTTTCCTCGGCGGTCACTTGAGCCGCATGCTCGATGATCTGGAGAAAAACATTAAAGCCGGCAAGATGACTCCGGAAGATAAAACCGACCTCAAACTCAATATCGGTAAACTTCCGCAAGCATTGCTCGATAACACCGACCGCAACCGTACTTCACCATT
>JBKCDO010000086.1:0-7449 GCA_046304755.1 Flavobacteriales bacterium | reverse complement strand
ATGTGAATGTGGCCATTCAACAGTCGCTTGAAACTAAAAAGCCTATGTTCCTATTTTTCACGGGAAGTGATTGGTGCGGCTGGTGTATTCGCTTGCAAAAGGAGGTTTTTCAGACCGCCTATTTCTCGCAATGGGCCAAGGAGAATGTCATCCTCGTGGAACTCGACTATCCGCGCAAGAAGCAGCTCCCCGATGAATTGCGCCAGCAAAACCAAACCATGCAACAGATTTTTCAGGTGCAAGGTTATCCAACGGTTCATTTGGTGACACCGGAGCCTCAGCAAGACGGCACGGTTAATTTCACTTCACTGGGTCAAACCGGCTATGCCGCCGGTGGTCCGGAATCCTGGTGCGCAACGGCAACCGGGATGATTAAGAAGTGATGTTTGTCAGTCAGTGTATTCGGCTGTATGAATTAGTTTAGCCCATGCCATGATTTCACGCTTTTTCATCACCACTACACAAATGTCATTTCTGCGATTTACACTTTTGTTTTGTTCCGCCTTCCTAATTAGTCCTTTATTCAGGGCTCAACAGCGTAATACGGAACTCAAGATTTTCGGACATTTACAGTACAACTATGATAAACTCGCTCAAGAGGGAGCCGATAGCTATTTCTCGCTCGGTGAGCAGGATTTCTTTGTCACTTCTAACTTGAGCGATCGCATCAGTTTCTTGGGCGAAACAGTAGTTAAATACGACAACTCTACCTCCAGTAAGTTTGCGCCGAGTGTGGAGCGCGCGCAGCTCAAGGTTGACTATTATAAAAACCACAGCATCATCATGGGGAAGATGCATACACCCGTGAATTATTGGAACGATGTCTATCACCACGGCAGATTATTTTACCCGACCATCGACCGACCCTCTTCCTTCAGTTATTTGGTTCCTATTCACTCGTTGGGCTTGCGATTGCAAGGACAAAATCTGGGTAAATGGAATTTTGGCTACGACTTATGCGCAACGAATGGCATTGCCTCAACAGATTTATTCGATAGCGCGCTGAACAAAGCCATCACAGCGGCCGTGCATATCAAACCCATTGAAGGTATGCGCATCGGAGGATCCTATTACAATGACTACCTCGCTGCAAATAATCCGGGAGCTCATACCGGTCATGGAGGAGGAAATTCGGGATACAAGGGAGCCGTCAATTATGAGCTCACCTGTTTCTCTGTTGCCTATATCGGGAAGAAGCTGGAAGTACTAAGCGAGTCCTCATATAATAAAAACCGTACAGACAGTCTTGGTGTTTCCGAGAACTACTCCCAATTCATTTATGCCGGTTGGCGTTTCAAAGAAAAGCAAGTCATTTACGGAATTTTTGACTTTATGGACATGTCGGAAAAGGAACTCCACACCTCCCCTGTCAATGTTATCAAGACCGGTATCGGATATAAAATTGACTTGCTCACCAATTGTGTCATGAAGCTTCAATTGGAGCGAATGGAATCCGGCGACGATCATTTGTTTCACGATCACAATACGACAAACTACGACATTCGCTTTCAGTTAGCCTATGGTTTCTAAGCTCCACATATCAAGGTTATTGCTGATGGCATTATTGTTCATCGGACGCGAAGTGGATGCGCAGCGTTTGGCCGGACTCACGATCATCGGGAATAACCTGGGAAGTAAATCGTTTAGTGAGCAACAAGTGATCGACGCCTTCAAAGCCAAGAACAACTTTTGGTCAAATGGGAAAGCGCTTTCGGTTTGTTTGCCCGAAACTAAGACGGCGGATGCAACGCCTGTTTGCTCCAAAGTGTATGGAAAGACAGTGGCTGAGGTCCAAAAATTTTGGCTCTCACAAGTTTTTCAGGGAAGAAGCAGAGCACCTCACTTTCTGGAAACCGATCAGGACATGATTGATTTCGTTTTGAAGACTCCGGGGGCGATTGGTGCTTTTGTCAATGAAAAGAACATTGCAGTGCCCGCGGAACTCACGCTGCAAATTAATCCTTGACCATGCGCACGAGCATTTTCAGTCAAATCTGGATTCCCTTCATTGCCATTACCGTAATATTTATTGGTCTGCTCTGGTATTATTATCCGCAACGACAGGAGGAGCTTCTGTCGCGATACAAGCAAGACGAATTAACCCAATTAGCCAAAACATTGGCTGTTGGTATTGAAATTTCATTGGACGGGGATGACTTTACGGGCTTTGAAAAATCGATTTCGATACTCCAGGAAGGAAGCGCCGCCGACTTTTCCGCGGTAATTTTTGTGGACAGCGTCAGCAATCAAGAAGACACCATTTTGGTTAGACCGGAAACCTTCAGTTTATCGCATGTCAATGCGGCTCTGGAGGAACACGTAGTTGTCAAGGCTCCATTCAGCAGCAGCCTATCCAAGGGTTACGTCATGATAGGGCTGCACAAAGAACTTTTCCGCGCACAAATTGACAATCTTAACCAGCCAATTTTCGTTTCTCTTGCCTTGATTGCCGCCCTCTTTCTTGCCGCAACATTCATCATTGCAAGGCGCATCAGCAGGCCAATTCAGGCAGTAACCTCATTTGCCGACACCTTGAAAGACGGCAACTATGAAGAGCGGTTGAATTCGAAACAGGCCTATGCTATTGAGTTACGCTCTTTGCAGGGGTCACTCATTAGTTTGGCAGAGACACTCGATCGTCAGAAACGAACAAACGATGAGTTAACGGAAAATCTTGAACTTCAGGTCCAACAAAAAACCGAAAACCTTCAATTGGCGTTCAACGATTTGAACACCGCGCAGGAGATGGCACATTTTGCCAACTTCTCTTATCATACTGAAGATGACACCTACAAGGGAAGCGACAACCTGGTTCCACTACTCGGAATAACACCTTCAACCGGTGATAATTTTTTTCCTTTACTAACCAGCATCAAACGCGAAGACATTGCACGCATCGAAGAACAGTTGCGCATTGCCATCAAAGAGACACACCGTTTTGAGATTCAACTCGAGTGGACCCGACCTCAAGACGGGGAAAAAATTTGGCTTGATTGCACAGCATATGTTTATCCCGGCCCTAATCGTAAAGCTATTATCCGCGGGGTTGTGCAGGATATCACCGAAAAGCGAAAACAACAAGAAGAGCTCTTTATCCTCTCGAACGTAGCCAAACGAACGTCTAACCTGGTTATCCTTACGGATACAAAACGCACGATCCAATGGGTAAACGAAAGCGTTTTGAACGTAACGGGCTACTCCATGGAAGAGCTGGTTGGCAAGACCCCGAAGATTTTCCAAAGTGATCGCAGTAGCCGGCAGGAGATTACTAAAATCAACAACGCACTTTTGGAGGTTCGACCTGTATGGGCGGAGTTAATCAATGTAGGAAAATGTGGCCGTGAATACTGGATTTCCATAAACATTGTTCCCCTGTTCAATGACAAAGGAGAGCACACGGGTTTCATGGCCGTCGAGACAGAAACCACCGAACGAAAAGAACTCGAGTTAAAGCGTGAACAGACGATTCAGTTGCTCGAAGAATCGAAAACTGAAATTGCCAAAATCAATTCTGAGCTAGAACAAAAAGTGGAGGAGCGTACGCGCACCATCAAAAATCTGGCGCTATTTCCGGAGCAAAATCCGAATCCCGTTCTTGAATTTAATCTGGACAACAGAGAGCTGTCTTATGCTAACCCTGCAGCTCAGCATGCCATCAACGACATTCTTCGGATGCCATTCAATGACATCCTTTCATTTTGCAAAATCAACACAACGACATTTGAGTTGATGGATCAACAAGGTGAAACCTTCGTGGGTGATAGAATTTACGAAGTGAAGCTATTCCCCATACAGGATGAAAACATTTTGCGTGTTTACCTGCATGACATCACCGAGCGGAAATTAAATGAACAGGAGCTTGCCAAACTGATCGGACAGCTTCAGCAAACAGAGCATGATCTCAAGATTAAAACTCATGCATTACAAGCTTCGCTCGAAGAGCTCGAACGCACACAAAACGACTTACTCAACACGGAGCGACTCTCCACGCTGGGCGTATTGATTGCCGGTATTGCGCACGAAATCAATACGCCACTGGGAGCGATTAAAGCCTCGGGCGAAAACCTCAGAGCATTGTTCAATCATGGTTTGATTGAGCTCATTCCTCAGATAACGCACGCCAACCTGGAAACGGCCATGACTCTTTTCCGTGCCGCCTCGTTTACCAACCTCTCAACGGTCGAGGAGCGTAAACTGGTGCAGGAACTAACAGCCGAAATTCAGCAATTGGGTATTGAGCTGCGCCCCGCGCAGAAATTTGCGCGTTCACTCGTTCAAATAGGAATCTACCGTCTGAATGATGAATACAATACAATATTGAGCAGTCCCCATGCTGATGTCATTGTTCAGTTTGCCTTAAACCTGGTGTTGATTTTCAAATCCATCCAGACCACTACCCTTTCGGCGGATCAAGGAAGCAAGGTCGTTCGAGCCTTGAACACCTTTGCGCATGGAAACCTGGCTTCAACTGCTACAGAATTCAATCTGCATGAAAACATCGAAACGGTAGTAACCATTTTCTGGAATAAAATCAAACAAGGTTCCGCCGTGGAGTTGAATATCCCGAAGGATGTGACGGTATTCGGATTGGCCGAGGAAATGACGCAAGTCTGGACCAACATCGTGAACAATGCCCTCCACGCATCCGGCAATCGTTGCACCATTCGTTTTGATTACAAGGAAACCGACAGCCATCAAATCATCGAGGTTTCCAATAACGGTCCTCAAATTCCCCCATCCATTATTGAGCGCATCTTCGATCCCTTCTTCACCACGAAATCACGCGGGGAAGGCACAGGACTGGGGCTCAATATCGTCCATGGAATCATTGAAAAACACAAAGGATCGATTCGCTGTGAAAGTGATGAGCGTATAACCAAATTCATTATTACTTTGCCCCGAAATGAAAATGGAAAATAAGGCCATCTTATCGGTTGAAGACGATCGCGAAGCGCTCAATGCGCTGCGCATGCAACTCGAGCGCAATTTCAGCGAGGACTACCAGCTGGAATTTGCCCAGAATGTGGATGAGGCCGTTGCTGTGATTGATGACTTAATTGCTCACGACATAGATTTAATTCTCCTGTTGAGCGACTGGTATATGCCGGGAAAAAATGCGGACGTGCTTGTCGATTATATCAAATCCAAAAACCCATTGGTGAAAGTTATTGTGCTCAGTGGACAGCTCGATGTGGCCAAAGCCGGACAAATGCTGGAAGACCGCGTCATCGACCGTGTCATCATGAAGCCCTGGGATGAAGCGGCTTTAGTGCAACAAATCAAAACATTTTTAGCTGCACCCTGATTGGTTAATGATGCTCCATATACACTGCTATTGGTAGACGACGATCCATTGTTGCTCGATGTGTTGCGCATACAATTAGAACATTTCCTTCCCGAGCACATCACCATAGAGCGCGCTGCCAGTGGTGATGAAGGGCTGCAACTCATGAAGGAATTGGCTCAAGATGGTCAATCCCCCGTGCAGATTATTATATCGGATTACTTCATGCCCGGGCTCACCGGCACGGAGTTTCTACTGCGCGCGCATGTAGTCAACCCGGCGTCGAAAAAAATTCTGCTTACCGGTCAAGCCGACGAAGCGACAGTCAATAAGATTTTGGAAGAAACCAATCTGTTTCACTTCATGACCAAGCCCTGGAGCAGCGCCGAACTCAAGCAAATCATTGAAGGGTTTATCGCGCAAATTGCTCGTTCCTAAAATGGCTATAGCACAATTGTGCTATGGCTACAACCATTTGGCAAATACAGAATATCCCGTATTTCAAGCCTTTCCGTATGTTTCAGTAGGTGCCTCATTAAGTATACTCCCTTGATTTAGCTATTGATTTGGCTCCCGGGCTAAGGGCATCTTTACTCCATCAAAACACACAGCCATGAAAACAATCACCACCCTCCTCGTTCTCGCATTGGTTTATGCCGGAACAGCCCTCGAACTAAAAGCACAAAGCGACTTCCTGTGTATGCATGAGCCCGGCCGCTTCACGGCTGATTCAAGTGATGCAAAAGAACTTCCGGCGGAAGCCAAGGAATACAGTGCGTCTTTCCAATTCGAGCAAAATGCCATCAGCTACCAATTGCCGAAGGATTGCACACTAGCCGGGTTGCTCATTCTCAATGCTACAGGAGATGTCGCAGCGCATTGCCCGATTGATATTCGTGAAAGCGGTTTAACAGGACATGTAAAGCTGCATACAGAGCAGCTTCCTGCAGGAAAATACTACATCAAACTACTGGCAGATTATGCCGTGGTGGATACCAAACAGTTTATCAAGGTGCACTAACTGCACTGCATTAATCCTCTCTCAGCGGCATGGGCATCACGTTGTCCATGCCGTTTTTTTTGAGTGAAAAAGCTCAAGCTCGTTTATATTTGATTCACCTTAATTACCAAAACCAACATCCTATGAAAAAATGGTACGCGCTGAGTTCACTAGCGACAATTGCACTAGGACTCTTCCTCATGCAGTGCTCATCTGCACCTGCTGAAACAAAAAAAGAAACAACCACTGCCGAAGTGAAACCTTCACACGGTGGTTTTGCCAGCGCTGAACTATATGGCGAGCACTTGGTCACCATCTGTGGTTGCAATGATTGTCATACGCCCAAGAAAATGACGGAACGTGGTCCCGAACCGGACAGCAGTCTGTGGCTTTCAGGGCATCCTGCTACCATGCCGGCTCCGGCAGTTGACCGCGCAGACATGGCTAAGCGCGGCCTGGCGGTAACAGATATGCTTACCGCTTGGGTAGGTCCGTGGGGAACGACCTATGCACCCAACATCACCGGCGACGAAACCGGCATCGGTGCTTGGAGTGAACAACAGTTCATCACCTGCATTCGTGAAGGAAAATTGAAAGGACTATCACGCCCACTGTTGCCGCCAATGCCTTGGCAGTTCTACAAGTCTATGACCGATGACGAGTTAAAGGCCATTTTCGCCTACCTCAAGTCTACTAAGCCTATTAAGAATATTGCTCCGGCGTACGAACCACCTGCGGGTGCCAGCGCTATGTAATCATGAAATTCAAACGCTATATCTTCCGCCTTACCCTGCCGATGGCCATTACTGTCGGCAGTTGTAATGGCCAAACTGCTCAAATGAAAGATCAATCTCAACCTAACCCACTCTTGTGCGACCCCGCCCAGGGGGTATGTGAAATTCCAAGTGCCGGTCCTACTGCAGATAACTCGCAGTCGCCAGTTGCCGTTAAAAAACCCATCAAAATCCTCTATTTCACCGATCCTATCTGCTCTTCGTGTTGGGGCATTGAACCACAGCTGCGCCGATTAAAGATGGAATACGGACATGTGGTGGAAATGGAATATTGTATGGGGGGATTGCTGCCCTCTTGGGAAGGATTCAACGGCGGTGGCATCACCAAACCTTCCGATGTTTATCACCACTGGGAAGAAGTCAGTGAATAC
>JBKCDO010000085.1:0-3324 GCA_046304755.1 Flavobacteriales bacterium | reverse complement strand
TCAGCTGCTCGATCGCAATGGCGGAGCGGCAGGTGCAGCACAATTGCTGAAGCCTGAAATGGCTCGCGGTGAAATCACCATCATCGGAGCGACGACCAATGATGAGTACCGCAAATTCATTGAGCCGGATGAGGCGTTCGTTCGCCGATTTGAAGTGGTGCGCGTGGACGAACCCGATGAAACAACCGCTGTGCGCATGCTGCAAATGATTGCTCCTTATTATGAAGCACACCACGGATTGAAGGTTGCTCATGACGCACTGCCCGAAGCTGTGCGTCTGGCCAAGCGCTTTGACAAGGATCGTCGATTACCCGATAGCGCCATTGATCTTATTGACCGTACGATGAGCTCGGTGAAGCTGATGGGCGAAACTTCCAAAACGGAAATTGATGCGCTCATTGAAGGTATCGAGCAACTCAAAAAGAGCGATGCCAATGAAGCCGAAAAACAAAAGGAAGCCAAGTGGTTTTATACCCGTATGCGCGATAGCATCAGCCATGTATTGTTCGGACAAATCGAAGTCGAGCTGGATGTCATGCAAATGGATAGTTCGGATGCAATGATTGCTGAAATCGAATCCATTCTTTCCAAGCTCAAAGCTATTGCGGGTAACAAGAAGGAGCTGGTCGAAAAAGTAGATCTTGCCGCGGTTATTTCCTTTAAGACCGGAATACCACTGGGTAAACTCCAGGCGCAGGAGCGTGATCGCTTAATGCAAATGGAAGATTATCTGAAGAAGCGTGTGGTGGGTCAGGATCACGGTTTGAAGTCGATTGCTGCAGCGATCCTGGAGTCGCGCTCCGGGTTGAGCAAACCCGGACAGCCAATAGGTTCTTTCTTCTTCCTCGGGCCAACGGGAACGGGTAAAACGGAATTGGCCAAATCACTCGCTGAGTTTTTGTTTGCCGATGAATCCGCGTTGATTCGCTTTGACATGAGTGAATTTAAAGAAGAACATTCTGCGGCTCTTTTGTATGGAGCGCCTCCCGGTTACGTCGGATATGAAGAAGGTGGAATGCTGGTCAACAAAATTCGAGAGCAGCCCTATAGTATTGTCTTGTTTGATGAAATTGAAAAGGCGCATACCAGTGTGTTTGATTTATTCCTGCAGATACTCGATGAAGGAAAGCTGCACGACCGTCTGGGTAAGGAAGGTGATTTCTCTAACGCGGTAATTTTGTTTACCTCCAATATCGGTGCAGACTTTATCATCGAACAATTCGGCAAAGGAGAGATCCCCAAGAGCAACGATTTGATGGAGATTATGCAACGTTATTTCCGCCCTGAGTTCCTTGCACGTCTTACGGAGATTATTCCGTTTGCGCCAATCAGTGAATCGAGTGTAGTCAACATCTTTAAGATTCACCTGAAGAACTTACTCAAGACACTCGACAAGCAAGGAATTACCTTGAATCTTTCTGATGATGCCACCAAGGCACTGGCCATGATGGGCTTCACACCTAAGTATGGCGCAAGGCCTTTGCAAGGCGTTATTCGCAATCAAATCCGTCGACCGCTATCACGGATGATTATCGCCGGTGAAATAGGAAAGGGTTCCGTCTTAACGCTCGAAGTGGATGCTGCAGGCGAAGTCGTCTGGAAGAAATCGTAAAGCTCGTGTTGGCGTAATATTATATTCGACGTGATTGCATTCAGGCAATTCCGCCGTATGCGCGTGTTTCATGAACTACCTCAATGGGTTGATATTGACTTCCATGAATTTTCATAGGTATACAATTTTTCGAATTCGCGTCGGTTGTGCATTCATTTGCACAGGTTCATTTTAGTGGTTGAACACGAGGATTCAGATGCATGTCTGCCGAGCAGCTGACTCCTCTGAAAATAGCGAAGATTTGCGATGGGCAAAAACTTGCATCCAATCGACAAATGGTTACATTTGCTATGTCAATCACCAGTTAAACAACTAAAACAAAACGCATATGTTCGATTATGGTCTTGGAGGCACCGAGCGCAAAAAAGATGGCGCCAGTGAAGCATTTGCTGAAATACAAATGAACCGCACAATGTTCGTGCAACAACTCACGGCCGAGGAGGCCTATATCCCGGACGTCGTTCAGGGATTGGACACGGTGGATAAAGTGTTTGAGCACTACAAACCGAACGTCGATATCTCCTTTGAAGGTGAGGATGGTGGCAACGTGAATGAAAACATTGCTTTCGGAAACCTTGGTGATTTCGGTGTAAAGGGAATTACCAATCAGAGCAAATTTCTTCAGGATTTGAACGTGAAAACCGATCAGTACGCCAAGTTCGTCAAGAACTTGAAAAGCTCAAAGCCATTGCAGGCTGTACTGGCTAATCCTGAAATGAAGGAAGCCTACTTGAGCACCTTGTATGCAATGATTGCAGAAATCGAATCCGGAAACTAATCACGAACCACCTTAACACACAATACCATGGCAGAGATGGAAAATCAAATGGCGAATCAGCAGTATGCTGATCGTCCTAAAATGGATAACCCGACCAAGACACTCGATGAGAGCGTTGCGAAATTGGTCAAAGTAGGTGGCTTCGCATTGTTGGAAGGCACAGTAGATGGCGCACAGAATATGAACCCTGAGCGCAAAGCAAGAAAGAAAATTTTCCTCACAGATAACGATCAAAAGAAGGATCGTGAGAACTTGAAAAAAGTACTCGAGTTGTGGGCGGAGGCGTTGACCTCAGCGAACTCGGTACCGGAAATTATCGAGAATTGCCAAAAGAAAATGGAATCGGCTTCAAACACACTGAAGGCAAACCAGGCTAAGGCGCTGGAGGCAACAGCTTCGTTGGAGCGTTCATGGAGATCGTTGAATTTATTTTACAAAAACACCGAAGAGACCAAGTTGAAGAATGTGACCATTCTCAATGCAAGTCTGGATCAGGTAAAGGATTTGGATAATCCGCTGTTCCATGATGCTGTGCAGGATGAGTTGAGTCGCAATTACGATCGACTTGACTTGCGTAACAACTACTCGCTGCTGGTGATGCCCGGATACATGGGAAATAATGCAGTCATCGAGAAGTGGGGTAAGACAGCTTTGAAAAATAAAGTGATGCTGATGACCGACTTCGAAAATCTCGACAAGGAAGATGATATCATTGAGATGTTTGAGAAGGCGAACCACACCGGTGGTGAGGATTGGAGAAGCCACGTGATGATGACCGCCAACTGGTTAATTGGTCGCGGCAAAGCAGAAGAAGTCGGCGAATCGGAAGACCTCGCAGTACCGGGTTCAGCGGCATTGGCAGGTCGTGTATACAGCACGTTGATGTCACAAGTAACCGCAGGTAAAAAGCACGGCGGACTGAACGAAGTAAGCG
>JBKCDO010000084.1:0-21932 GCA_046304755.1 Flavobacteriales bacterium | reverse complement strand
GGGCAATACACCGCTGTTGGGATGCAATTGCACCATGGTATCGACAAAAAAGCGGTAGTCGGAAAGCTTTGGATACGGAACTTCGTTCAGGTTGAAGCGCACATCAGTTTCCGGGGCCGGTTCTTCTTCAGGCGGACAGGGCGCTTCCTCCTCTTTGCGGCATGCGGCAAACAAGGCTGTGATGAGCAACAAGAGAGCAAGGATGCGCAGTTTCCAACTCATAAATTCAAATCTTCAAGTAAATTGCAGGAGTTCAAAAGTAACTGATAGACACGCAATAAAGGTAAAAGGTTGTTTAATCCTTGGATTGGCAACCATGGTTTTCTTAAGGGATGGAGAGTTTTGCTAAACGCATCATGTCGTTCAATCGGCAGTTGGAAATCACAAGCCGTCTACCTAAGGGAGTGGCTGTAATGAATCCGTATCGTGAGCACGAACATGCGCTTCAATGGTCGGACGCTTTTTACACGCGCTACTACAACGATGTATTTCCAAGACGCTTGATTTTGGGCATCAATCCTGGAAGATTGGGCGCCGGTCAAACGGGGATTCCTTTCACGGATACCAAGCGGCTTTGGTCGTATTTCAGTATTGGTAATCCGCACGAACAAACCCATGAGTCGAGCAGTGCTTTTGTTTACCGAATGATTGATGCCTACGGTGGCGTGGAATTGTTTTACCGCTATTTTTTGATTTCTTCGTTATGTCCGCTCGGTTTTGTGTTGAATAAAGACGCAAAGCCCGTTAACTACAATTATTACGATAGTCCGCAGTTGTTGAAGGCCGTCAAGCCGTTCATGGTGCGGTGTATGGAAGAGCAGTTGCGCTGGCCAATTGATCGCAGCGTCGTCTATTGTTTGGGAACCGGAAAAAACCACAAATTTCTGGAGCAGTTAAATAAAGAATATCGATGGTTCGAGAAAATTGTTCCGCTCGAGCATCCCCGCTATGTGATGCAGTACAAATCGGGCAGGGTAGAGGAGTATATTCAGAAGTATTTGAAGGCTTTTTCAGCAGTGAGATAGTTAGTTTTTGCGTGAAATCATATTCTCTCGCAGAGAACGCAGAGATAGATGCATGCAGAGTCCGCGATGAAGTCCATTCCATCTTTGCGTGAGTTTCCTTTGCGATCATTGCGTGAATATTTATTTCTCGCAGCGATAGATGCACGAAGAGAGCACAGGTAGGAATTACATTTGCGCCCATGGAAAAAGAGACCCCTTTGCGCAAGTTGGATACGATTGAATCAGCACTGGAGGACGTTAGCGCCGGAAAATTGATCATCGTTGTTGATGATGAGGACCGTGAGAATGAAGGCGATTTTATTGTTGCTGCAGACAGGGTAACTCCGGAGACCATTAATTTCATGTCGAAGTATGGGCGAGGTCTTATATGCGTGGCTGTCACCGATGAGGTATGCAATACCCTTGAGCTTGACATGATGGTAAGCAATAACACTGATCCTCATAAAACGGCTTTTACGGTTTCTGTTGATTTGTTAGGACACGGCTGCACAACTGGAATTAGCGCGCACGACCGCGCAAAAACAATCAAGGCATTAGTCACACCGGGATTTAAGCCAAGTGATTTTGCGCGACCGGGACATATCTTTCCATTGCGTGCGAAAAGCGGTGGAGTGTTGCGTCGCACAGGTCATACAGAGGCAGCGGTTGATTTGGCCCGACTGGCAGGGTTGGCGCCCGCGGGAGCAATCGTTGAGATCATGAATGACGATGGCTCCATGGCGCGATTACCGCAGCTCATGGAAATAGCGGATCAGTTCGGATTCAAACTCATTTCCATTCGCGATTTGATTGCTTACCGATTGAGCAAAGAGACGCTTATTGAAAAAGTAGCGGAATCCGATTTGGATACCCTGTATGGGAAGTTTCGCGTCCATGGCTTCAAGCATACCATTGAACCCAACGAATATGTTGCCTTGGTGATGGGAAGCTGGGCAGAGGGTGAGACTGTTCCGGTGCGTGTGCATTCGGCGAATATGCTCGGCGATATTTTCAATACGCTTCGTGGACAGCAAGGATCTGCTTTGGATTTGGCGCTTAAGAAAATTGCTGAGGAAGGCCGTGGTGTGTTGGTGTACATCAATCGCATGGGCAACGGCAACGGCTTGGTTGATGAAATTAGCCTGCTTGCGGGACAGAGTAATGTGAGACAGCCGTCAATGGATAACCGGGATTTCGGTATTGGGGCGCAGATTTTAAGAGCAGTAGGCGTGAGGAAGATGCACCTTTTGACCAATCACCCTGATTTGCGTCGCGCAGGTTTGGATGCTTATAATCTGGAGATTGTCGATTGCATTCCACTTCATTAATGGAATCAATGCCTAATAACGATTGTGCGGGACTTCGATGGTGTGCTATTCTTCTTTTTTCCCGAAAGAGATAACTGATAGAGACCGGAAGGTAGGTTTGATGTTTCTAAGCAGTATCGCCGAACATTACTCCCCACTGCAGATGAATCTTGATGCACAACTTGACCCAAAGCATTCACGAGTGTTATCGTGATGATGTCGGGTTCATAAGCGCTCAATTCAATGTTCAGTTTATCGGATGCCGGATTCGGATAACAACGCCAATATCCTGCGTGATTTTTACCGTCCACCGATACATAATCAGAAAGCGGAATCACGCTGCCCTGGGCGGTAATCGCATGCAATGCAAAGTCGCTTCCGCCGCTGTTGTTGAGCGGTTGACGGAATCCGCTGGCCAGAATGGTGATTGAGCTATCGGCCCATGACCAGCTATTGACTGGTAACGCATAAACACCATAAAGGAAATTGACTTCATTGTTGAAAATGCCGAGTGCATAATCTTGATTTGCCTCAAGCGTGTTGGTGTAGGAGTATTCACCGAAAGCAAGGGCGTTGAAGAATGGCACGATCGGCGTGGTACTTTCTTCAATACGCACGTTTCCTGCGTCACTGGCGGCATGCACGAATTGCAGTGAGCAAGATCCGACTGCCGGTTGAGCCATCGCGGGAATGACCATCCATTGAAGATCAGGGGCGGGATTGTAGCCCTGATTCGACCCTAGTCCGGCAAAAACAAGGCGATAGTTTTCATTGGGACTTAAATACAGTGTTTGCGCAAAAAGCGGCTGCTCAGCGGAGGAGCTATTGGCCGGAAACAACGCAAGCCGCAGTGAGTCATTGACCGGAACTTCTATCGTACTTGTTGCTTCGCGAAAATGAAAGGATGGGATGAATAGGCTGTCGTTGATGTAGAGGCTGAGTGAAGCCAACGAAGTATCCGCGCTTGCATGGATGAATTGTATGCCGGCGTAAACTGTCGGCGGCGGAATGAAGAGTGTTTGCAACTGAGTAAGCGCTCCGCCTGTTTCTGAGAGGAGCCATCCCGAAAATTCCATACAGTCGGATGAAGAATGGGTAATCAGTGTGAGCTGTTCACCGGCGAATGAACTAATCAAAGAGGGAAGACTCCAGGTGGTCAGGCTATCGCCTGCGCTTTCTACAATCCATTCCTCTTGATTTGTTGCTATCGTGTTTAACTCGGAGAGCAAGCCATAGCCGTTAGCGTCAAACAGTGTCGTTTGATTAACGGTATCGGCGAGAATGGTTATTTCAGAAAAGCAAGGCGCACCTTGAAAAAAGTCGATTAGAAGCGAATCGCCCGATGCAAAGTTTGCCGAAGAATAAGGAACGATTTTCAGATCAAAAGGGAATTCCGAGGTGCCTTCACCGATGAAAAACGCGCGATAGGATTGACCGCTCGGTAGGTCAAGTGTGTCGCACCAGATAGAATCAATGGGACCTTGTATCAGGTTTGAATGCACTTTGATGATAGCGGTTTGTGCTGCAGGAAAGTCGATAAAACCAGTTGCGGCGTGAACAGCTAAGGAACTTTCCCAATCAGCGTCATTTACGCCGATACGTATATCTGAAGCTGCGCCATTTGCGGAATTATTTACCCATTGCAAAGGTGCAGTGATAGCAAGCGAGTTGGGTTGAAGGCAAACGAGCGGGCCGCCGTCGCGCGTGGTAGCCCAGAGTCCAAAGGGAAGACCGTTGTCGTTGGCAATCTGGTTCACAAATCCGCCGCTAACCACAGTAATCGCCTTTCCAGCCCAATTGAGCGAGTTAAACGGTGCAGCGAAATCAGCGATGTTTTGGCTGGATTGCGCATCGGAAATGGCAAAGGCGTAATCGGCGGTGAATAGGCTGAGGTAATCGGAGAATTCACCTTGCGTCAGACCTTCAAATGCGGTGAGCTCAAAGAGAGCACTTTCGGCCACATCGATACTGTCGACATCAGTTGATCCGTGGCAAAACAGGATGTCGAGGCCACTGCCTGCTGCACTTAAATCGCGCGCCTGGTCGAAATGATCCAAACGCAATCCAACATTAGGATGATATAGAATACTGTCCGAAACACCATTCAACACGAAGATGTGTTTGCTGCCTGCGCTCAGCGCTGTCAAATAGCTGATGACGGGATTTTGAAAACCGGTATCGGCAACAGCGTAAAATGCAATCGTAGCAAGCGATGAAGTGTCAACAGGAACCAGGGCACTTGCATGGTGAAAAACCAGGGTGTCGATGACGGGTTGATTGTCTATGCGCACGTTAACCGCCCCTAAGTTTTGGTCGGGACTATTGTGGATGAACTGCACAAGGGCCGTTTGCGCAATGCCGCTCACAGTAAGGAGGAGAGTGCCTACCAATGTTGCAATGTGTCTCCTGAGACCAGAGAATTTCATGGCGTGAAGATACTTTCTTGCAAAGCGCCATTATGCATGTTGGATGTGATATTGGTTAATATTTTCTTGATTTCAAGGGAATTGAACACGTTTCATGAACTATTGGATAGTCGTGTTGTTAAGGCATATATATCTGACTCTCATGCAAGAATTCAGCATCAAAGACCTTGAAAGCTACACGGGCATAAAAGCCCACACGATCCGAATTTGGGAGCAGCGGTATGGTCTGTTGAAGCCCGATCGTACTGACTCTAACATCCGTAAATACTCCGATAAGGAGTTGAAGACTCTCCTTAACGTCAGTCTGCTCAATAACCGGGGACACAAAATCTCGGAAATAGCAGCCATGTCGGAGGGAGAGGTGACCAAATTGGTGGAGCACTATGCGACTTCCTCTCAGAACGACGATACGATGATTGGCACATTGAAGCTCGCCATGTTGAACTTTGACGAAACATTGTTCAACAGTATTGTCGACCTTCGAATTGCCTCGCAGGGATTGGAGCATACCTATTTAAATGTCCTCACGCCATTTATGCATCAGATTGGTGTGATGTGGCTGTCGAACGCGATTTGCCCGGCCCAGGAGCACTTCATTTCCAATCTGATACGTCAAAAGCTCTACACGCACATCGACCGGATGGGTCCTGATTTGGTGGTTCATCAAAACAAGACCTTTGTCTTGTATCTGCCGGAACTAGAGTTTCATGAATTGTCGCTAATCATGTTGAACTTCGCACTGCGCTCGAGAGGCTACAGAACCATATACCTTGGACAATCGGTGCCAATTGAGGATTTGTGCCAGGTGTACCAGCGCATTGGTGATGTTCAATTTATTTCGCTTTTCACTACACAACCTGTATCGGTGCTTTTGCCCGGCTATTTGCGCAAGCTGGTGGAGCAATTTTCGGGATCAAACTGTGAGTTTCACTTGACAGGAGGCGTTATTCAGGGAACGAAATCTCCTGAGTTGGGTTTGATCAACGTGTATAACGATCTGGGTCAACTGTTGAACGCCGTAGTGGCATAATCAAACGATTTGGTTCTGTTAGAACCTATTCAAAGGCATTCGGATCTCTCCGGATGCCTTTTTTTATTTCGGTCTCTATTTTTAATCTACTGTAAATTAGATTTTTAAGTTGTGTTTAGAGTATTGTTTAATTATTTTAAGAAAAAACTAAACAAAAAGCTTGGTATGAAGACAAAATTGTTTAACCTTTGCCTTAAATAATTAAACAGAGGTAAAATGAGTACCGTAGAGTTTAACCACATGCTAATCACCAACCGCCCAATCATGCGCGGATTTGCGATCAATTTCACTCGCAACGTTGAGGATGCAGAAGATCTTATCCAGGATACTTTCCTGAAGGCACTGAAATACAAGGACCGTTTCGAAGACGGAACAAACTTCAAAGGGTGGTTGTATACGATTATGCGTAACATCTTCCTAAATAACTGCAAGAAGCAGCAGTTGGGTAGAAACATATTTGGTCCTTCTGCTGACAGTATTCAGTATGAACTTGGATCTCATGCTGAGAACAATATTTACCGCAGCATCAATCAAAATGACATTCAGGTTGCTATTGAGCAATTGCGCCCCGACTTACGCCGTCCTTTTCAGATGGCCTTCGAGGGATATCAATACGATGAGATAGCGGCGGAGATGAAAGTTCCAACAGGAACCATCAAAAGCCGGATTTTCAACGCTCGCAAGCGTTTGATGGAAGATTTAAAAGATTTCAATTGATTTTTTTTGGTTAAGGTTAATAGCAAATTGAAAGTGGCGGCCGGTGTTATCCGGCCGCTTCTTTTTGCGGTATTTTGCACCGGCTTCTCGAGGCCTTTAAAATTCGAAAAAAATATTCTTGTTTGAGGGCTTGCGCTGTGTATATTTGCCGCCCGAATAAAAGTTTAAAGCAATGAAAAAAGGCATTCACCCGGAGAATTATCGTTTTGTAGTGTTCAAGGACATGTCGAACGAGTACGCATTTCTCGGTAAGTCAACCACAAACTCCAAGGAGACTGTGAAATGGGAAGATGGAAATGAGTATCCGGTTATCAAATTGGAAATCTCACACACATCGCATCCGTTCTTCACCGGTAAGATGCAGTTGGTGGATACAGCCGGTCGTATTGACAAGTTCAAGACGCGCTACGCGAAGTTCGATAAGAAGAAATAATTCACCCGATATACAGTACAAGCCACCTTCGGGTGGCTTTTTTTTTGAATTCACATGCGGCTGTTTGCAAAAGCGCAAGAGCATGATGCATTTAGTCAAAGAGGAACAGCATTTTTGAGAACGAGAAAACCTACGCATCTATCGTTCGCTTATGATCAAAACTATCTCTGTTCTTTTTAGCTATGTGGCTTTTTTGCTGCTGGGCTTATTCACCTCCGACACTGTCCTTATCGAGAATAATACACCCGCCATGATTGCGCCCGGGGTGAAGTCGGAAGTTTCCGTCAACGTGCGTAAAGGAGACGTGCAAGGGTTTTCCAAATTGGAGTTGACATTGCCTGATGGATTTATCGCAACGCCCGGTGAGATTAAAGGTGCGTCATTTACCTTCAGTGGTGACAAAGCGAAGTTTGTGTGGATGAATCTTCCCGAGGAAGAAATGTTTACCATTACATACTTCATTGAGAGTGAGCCGGGGGTTCAAGGCGCTTACGAAATCAAGGGTACCTTTTCATACGTAAAGCAAAACAAGCGTGAAGACGCTTATATCCCAACGCGCACAATCGTAGTGAAGCAGGATGCACCCACCGGTGTCGAAGCCGCTTTAGCAGAAGCACCTACTGTTCGTGTTGAAGCACCTGTTTTGGAAATGACCTGTGAGCGCCGCATTGAGCGTTTGTCCGATAATGAATATCTGGTGCGTTTGAAAGTCAACAACAATAAGATTGTGGGCTTTGGAAAGATTCTGGAAATCTTGCCTGATAACTGCAATACAAATCGCGACAACGACGGTGGAGCGGTGATTACGCAGGATGCGAATTCAATCAAGTTTGTTTGGTTTGAAGTTCCGGTGGCACCAACGTTTGAAGTGTCTTATCGTGTGATGTGTATCAGTGATGGCACAGTGCCTGTTATCCGCGGCCAGGTCTCTTATACGGAAAATGGAAATCCATTTACAGTGGACGTTGTTCAAATGGAAGCCCCTGCTGATTTGAGCATTGTTGCAGCCAATCAGAACAATACGACCGCATCGGATAGCTCTGCAGCAGTTGTCAATGCAGCTGGTGATACGCAAACAACTTCAGCTGCTGACAGTAGTAATCAAGCGAGTGTCAATACTTCCGGGGATATTCAGACGACCACAGCGGGTGATGGAAATACTACCCAACAGAGCGGTGACACAAACGTTGCAGCCAATACGCAATCCGGTCAACAAACCGGCAACAACACGGCCGACACGGGGAATAATCAACAAGCAAATTCTGCAACGACTGTTACAACAGATACCGCGCAAACAACGCAAGTTTCCGGTAACATGCAGCAGAGTAACGTAGTTAATGGCGGGGTAAAAGAGCAGAAATCTGACGTCAATAATACTAAGTCGGATAATGTTTCAGCAACAGCAGACAACACGAAAGTATCAGTAAAATCAGTGCCTTCAGCAGAAAAGGGAATCACTTACAAAGTGCAAATTCTGGCTGCACATCGTGTTGTTGATAAAACCTATCTGAAGAAGAAATTCTCCTTCGACCAGGAGTATAATATTGAAAACCACAATGGGTGGATAAAATACACCGCCGGTAGTTACGCTCAGTATAAAGATGCTCGAGACGCCCGTGTGAGAATTACGAATGCGAGCAGCAAGTTGCCCGGCCCTTTTGTTACGGCTTACAACGATGGAGAGAGAATCACAGTGCAGGAAGCGTTATTGGTAAGCAAGCAGTTGTGGTATAAATAAGACTTAAGAGTTACTACAGCAAAATGCAACGGCATTTATAGTAGTATTTGGTTAATTAATATAGAATTTGTTTAGGTAATTTAGTTTGAAAATCCCCTGGCAACGGCCGGGGGTTTTTCATTAGAGTGACTAGTGACTAGTGGCGAGTGGCGAGTGGTGAGGGGTGAGGGGTGAGCTGAGAAAGGTAAGGGGTATTCAGCCGATAGTAATAGGTCAGTCCAAGTCAGTCATCTGTAATTAGTAATTTGTAATTGTGATAAAATGAATTGGCAAATAGCACAGCGGGGGTTTCGGAATTATTTGCGATTGGAGAAATCTCTCGCACAGAATTCTATTGAGGCCTATTTGACTGATGTGCAAAAGCTGGAGCGGTATGCTGAATCATCGTTGGGAGGTAAATCGCCGGATCAGCTGCTGCCCGATGATATTCGCGGATTTCTTACCGCATTGCACGCTATTGAGATTGCGCCCATTTCGCAAGCGCGTATTATTTCAGGATTAAAGAGTTTCTATGGTTTTCTTTTATTGGAGAAGGAAATCAAGGTTGATCCTATGGAGCTCATTGATACCCCGCGAGTCGGAAGGCATTTACCGGATGTATTGAGTGTGGAAGAAATGGATCGCATACTGTCGGCAATTGATTTGAGCAAACCTGAAGGGACACGCAACAGAGCTATGCTCGAGCTCTTGTACAGTTGTGGCTTGCGCGTTTCGGAATTGGTGGATGTCCATATTTCGTGTTTGTATGCCAATGAAGGTTTTTTGCGTGTCATTGGTAAGGGTAACAAGGAACGATTGGTTCCTGTGGGTGGAACCGCGTTGCGCTGGGTGCAGCACTATCGCGAACAGACGCGTTCGCATCAATCAGTCAAGCCAGGTCAGGAAGATTTTTTATTCTTGAATCGACGAGGTTCGAAGTTGTCGCGCATGATGGTTTTCATGATTATCCGCGATTGTGTCATGTCTGCAGGAATAACGAAGCACGTTTCACCGCACACGTTTCGTCATTCGTTTGCTACGCATTTAGTCGAGGCCGGTGCCGATTTGCGCGCTGTTCAGGAGATGCTTGGACATGCCAGTATTACGACAACGGAGATTTACACGCATCTCGATAGGCAGCGATTGCGAGAGGAGGTGTTGATGTTTCACCCGAGATACAAGAAGGGTGAATAGTGAATAGTGAATAGTGAATAGGGACTAGTTCAGGCGTTTGCGGCGGGTGCGGTAAGCGTAGTAATGCATGACAACTTCCAGCGCTTTTTGCATGGCAACGTTGATGGGGTGGAAAGCGGAGAGTGTTGGGTCGATGGCTGTCATGCGGGTGTAGTATTCACTCATAACCGGAATCTTCTTTCCATTCTTCAAATCGGTTGTCAGCTGTTCGTAGGCTTGGTTTTGTTCCTGCTTGATGAATTTGCACGTGACAAGTTCTTTTCCTCCTTCCTTGTTGGTGCGAGCGGTGAAGCCGAAGAGGCGACAGATTAGTCCGCGGTTGGGATAGGCGTTACACATTCCGCCGAAACGGGTGATGTTGGGACGAAACACATAGCAGAGTGAATCCTGTTTTTGTTGCAATTCCTCCCAAACTTGTTCGGCGCGGCCTTCATCGTAAATCTCTAGTGCGAGTGGCAGAAACTCGATAGGAGTGCATTCAATGTCGGGCTTCTTACAACATTCGCCGCATCCCGACAGGCAGTGTAATCCGGAAGATTGTTGCATCTGTTCGATTTCTTTATCCAAACGGGCATACACTCGTTTGACAGAAGCAACTTTCTCAGGTAACGTTTTCATGTGGCGAAATTAAGGGCTCTGCGTCGCCTTAGTTAGTGGTGGGGAAAACACGATTAATCACAGTCGTGCGGTAGTCAAAAATGCCGGTGAGCTTATTTTTCACCCAAACGGCATGAGCAATGCGACCGAGAAATCCCATTGGCAAAGCGTAGTTCACAATATCGGTCATGATGACATGATTTCCCTTGTCTTCAAAGTGATGCTGATGATGCCAGAAGCTGTAAGGTCCGAAGCGCTGTTCATCCACGAAGAATCGATGGTCTTCGCAATGCGAAATTTCGGTGGTCCATCCGAAGTTCATGAATGGTGCCGGCTGTATGCGATAGTTGATGATCATGCCGGCGTGCATCTTTTTACCGCTGACATCGGTGAGAATGCGAAACTGCATGTCGGGTGGTGTAATCTCGTTGAGATTTTCCGGACGAGAAAAAAACTCCCAAGCCTTATCGATGGTGGTGTTGAGGCGCGTTTGTCGTTCGAGGGTGTACACTTTCATGACGGTATTTTGGTAGTTAAACCGCCAATGCTGTTGAATGTTCTTTGCGGCTATGAGTTCTTACGCAAGAGTTGTAAGGCATCCTCCAGTTCGTCGGGCGTATTGATGTTCTCCAGTTTTTCGGGCGAGGAAGCGTCAATGACTTTTGCACCGGATTGAATGAGCACTTTGCGAGGGCAAGAATACCCTAAGGAGATGAACTGCATGATCAGTGGAAATGCTTTGGGCTCCCAAATAGCGATGAGCGGCTCGGGGAATTGATCGAACGGGCTTTTGAAAGCTGTTGCCGTGTGCGAATGCGTGCGTTGTTGCATGAGTTCCGACAACACCTGCTTGTCCAGGAAAGGAACGTCGCACGCCAGTATGAGCCACGCAGCATTGGGGTCGCTCATGAAGGCTGAAGCGATACCACCGAGTGGACCGAGTTGTGTGATGCGATCAGGAATGACCGAGTAACCTTGTTCTTCGAAATAGGTCGCTTGTTCATTCCTGCAGGATAGGTGTGCAGGAATGTTCAGTTCTTTGCAAAGCGTGGCGAGATATGCGTATTGCGGAAGACCGTGGTAGTCAATGTGAGTTTTATCACGACCCATGCGCACGCTTTTACCACCCGCCATGATGAGGGCTTTCATGGGTGGCGCAGGCATGACCTCACGTTGAATGAGGGGCACGAGTTCACCAATATTCGGTTGGTTGAATACAGGAATGTTTGCCCAATGAGGCAGCAACTCTTTTACAAATTCCGGCACCGATTGACAGACGTCTGTAGTGATGATGGCCACCACATGCGTGAGTTGTGCCGCTCTTTTCCGCAAGGATGCCTCTTTGTCCGGATTGCAGATGATGATTTGATGTTCTGCTTCAAAGTGGTTGCCGTTCACGATGACTAAATCGGCTTGAGCCAGCGCCAGGTGGCGATCGATAATGGCTGATTGAGCAGGTAATTCCAGAGCGATGCTGTGTTGGTTGTCGGTCCACTTTGATTGAACTTTTCCGGGTTCATTGGGGTGATGGTTGGCGTCGGCATAGACCACATTTGCCGGTCGCAGGGCTTGCCCGAGAATTCCGGCCCATTGCGCAATCACTTCGCAGGTGGTTCCCATCAGTGCGACTTCATGTCGCGCGAATTTGCCGAGTGCGGGCTTTTGGAGGTCAGCGTGTTTTTTATGCATGGCGCGTGAAGTCGTTTTTACCGCCCGTTTTTTCCAGCAGTTCAATCGGTCCGATGGCGATATCGTGCGAGAGTGCTTTGCACATGTCGTAGATTGTCAAGGCTGCGACTGATGCGGCGGTGAGCGCTTCCATCTCAACACCGGTTTTACCGGTGGTTCTGACGCTGGCCAGTATTTCGGCGTGGTGTCCATTCAGGGTGATGTCAATTTGGATATGGTCGAGGGCTAAAGGATGGCAAAGGGGGATGAGTTCGGCAGTGCGTTTGGCGGCCATGATGGCGGCTAGGCGTGCTGTTTGAAAAACGGGGCCTTTGGGCAGGTGGAGTTCATCGTTGACAAGATGCGTCGAGACACTTTGAGGAAGTAAAACGCGTGCGCTGGCTTTAGCCGTGCGGGTTGTGTTGGATTTGGCTGAAACATCCACCATGGCGGCTTCCCCGTTGGTCGTGATGTGGCTTAAACGATCATTTTCCATGGCCCGAAGGTACGATTGGAATACTAACAAGGGGAGTTGGATATTCAGTGTGGGGTGGGGCAACATTTCGAGCAATCAGGGGTTAACCTTGTACATCCTAAAAACTGAAATCATGAATCGTTATTCCATCCTTCTTTTCTCATTGGCTTTCATGTTAAGCACAATCGCCCACTCACAATACGCATTGCTAACCGGCCAGATGCAGGTGAATGCGGGGGTGGGATTGTCGACTTGGGGCTTACCACTGTATGTTGGTGCCGACTATGGTTTTGATGAAAATATATCCGCAGGTGGTGAGTTGTCGTTTCGATCTTTCAGTGATCGCATTTACGGTATAACCTATCGCCACAGTATTATTGGCGTTTCCGGTAACGCAAACTATCACTTCGGCACGCTTGCAGGATTGAGTGACTTGATAGACTTATATGCGGGTCTTAACCTTGGATTTTATATCTGGTCCTCTGCGGCCGGTTACAGCGGCAGCGGAGCAAGTGGTTTCGGTGTTGGCGCCCAAATCGGAGGTCGCTACTATTTTAAACCGAACATGGCCGTCAACGTCGAGCTTGGCGGCGGCAATGCTTTTTCCGGAGGTAAGGTGGGCTTGAGCTTTCTGCTCGACTAGTCCGCAGAGCGCAACACATAGGCTTTTCATGACTGACGGCAAGCTGCTGACGGTCGTCCCGGACGCGCTGCAGCGCGTCCTTGCCCTTGGCTTTTTGAGAGCGTGCGGCTTGCTAAAAGCAGAGGTCCCTCTGTGCAACTAAGTTATGCCTCAGAGCACTAAGTTATGCCCGTGAGGCATGGTTATGCCGTTTATGCCTGATGCGCGTGTTTTGCTTGTTTTTGCTAGGCTATCGTTGCGGCCTAAACACAAAAAACAGCGCGTATGAAAAAAGTAAAGACTCTTGTAACGACACAGGCAATAGCCGAATCTCGAGCGAAGTACGGACGTCAATCGCATCGCATGCAAAGCTGGGATTATTCAAAGCCCGGGTATTATTTCGTCACCATGGTGGTTCGCAACCGCCGCCATGCATTTGGTGAGATTCGCGATGGGGTGATGCATAAAACACCCCTTGGCGAATTCGTTGAGCAATCATGGCTGAGCACACCAACCTTACGTCCAACCATTAATCTGTGGCTAGGCGATTTTGTGGTGATGCCGGATCATTTTCACGCTATCCTTTTTATTGGAAGTAATGTGCACAATGAGCATCTGACTTATGACCCGGATAAGGGCAGAATCTCTCTTGAATCAATTGATGATTTGCTGCGTCAAAAAAATGGTCTTCGCACCCAGTCAAACAACTTGGCATCCGTCATCCGAGGGTTCAAAGGGGCTGTCACAACTGAGGCGCGGCGTCAGGGTGTTCCTTTCGAATGGGTCAGCCGCTATCACGACAGCATCGTGCGTTCTGCCGGTGATCTTCTCTTCGTTCGCAGGTATATCCGATCGAATGCGGAGAATTGGTGGTTCAAGGCTCACGCGATGTTGAAAAGTGCCCCCACGACTTAACAGCGGAAAATCGCGGATTTAGTGGATTGCCGTCTTATTTTCGGCCAACCAAACAAATCCTACGATGCTTAACCGCGCAGCGATATTTCTTTTTGTATGCCTGTCCATTTCAGGCGTGGCTCAACAGAATCTAACCAATGCCCTCATCTGGAGTGGAGGCGAGTTTTCAGGTGAGTTCGTGGGCGGACTCAATAGCATGAACGACGGCCTGCATTACACCGCAACAGAAGCCAGTGATGCGTTCGGAACGAAGATTATCAAGTATAGCTATGCGACGGGAACGGAAGTAGGCGTTATCGCAACATCGATGGACATTTTCAAGGATGCGTCCAAGTCGTTTGATGGCTATGAGTTCAGCAGCGATGAACAATGGTTGCTCATCCAAACAGAATCGGAGTCCATTTATCGCTACAGTTTTTCAGCGAATTATTACGTCTACAACATTGCAACGAAGACCACTTTTCCACTTACCGATTTTACCAAAGGCAAGCAGATGCTAGCGGAGGTTTCGCCCGATGGCAAACACATCGCTTTCGTTCGCGCGAACAATTTGTTCATGATGGAAATTGCCAGTAAGCTAGAAACGCAAATCACACGCGATGGCGTCATGAATAAGGTCATCAACGGTGCAACGGATTGGGTTTACGAGGAGGAATTCGCCATTGCCAAAGGATTTGAATGGAGTCCGGCCGGAAATCGCATTGCGTATTATCGCTTCGATGAAAGTGCGGTAAAGGAGTTTTCCATGGACATCTTCGGCGAGCTTTATCCCGAGCAACAGCGCTTCAAATATCCCAAGGCGGGGGAGACCAATAGCACGGTGGGTATTTACGTCTATGATCTTCCCATGGGGCAGAGCCGCAAAGTGGAGTTTGGGGCAAACGCCGATCAGTACGTCCCGCGCATTGAATGGACCAAGAACAACGATCAGCTCTGCGTGATGCTCATGAATCGCCATCAGAATAAGTTGGAATTTCTTCTAACGGATTTGGCCGCGGGCGCCATGAACGTAGTGCCGACTAAGGTCCTATTTTCAGAGCAAGCCAATACCTACATCGATATTTCAGATGCATTGACCTTTTTAGCTGATGGTAGTTTCATCTGGCTGAGCGAGCGCGACGGCTACAACCACTTGTATCAATTTGACGCAAGCGGTAACGTCAAGAAGCAAATCACCAAAGGCAATTGGGATGTAATTGAATTTTACGGTATCGATGAAACAACCATGACCGCTTACTACACCTCGAGTATGGTGAGTGCCATGGAACAACAGGTGTATGCGGTTAATTTTAAAAAGCAACCTACCGCACCAATTCGCTTGAGTGCACAAAAGGGTACCAATAGCGCGGAATTCAGTAAGGGCTTTAAATACTACATCCTCATGCATAGCGATGCCAACACGCCCACTGATTATGCTTTATTCGATGCCAAGGGAAAGCAAATACGTGTGCTGAAGGACAACGCCTCGCTGAAAGAACGCATGCAGAAGTACAATCTGACTTCAAAGGAATTCTTCACGTTCAAAAATGCTGCGGGTATCGATTTGAATTGTTGGATGATGAAGCCCAAGAACTTCGATGCTTCGAAGAAATATCCTGTGCTCGTAGCGATTTACGGCGGTCCGGGCAGCAACACGGTAAGTGATGTCTGGGGCGGTCGCGGCTATTTGTGGCACCAGTTGCTTTGTCAGCAAGGATATATCGTCGTGAGTTGTGACCCGCGCGGCACGCAATTCCGCGGACGTGAATTCAAGCATAGCACGTATATGAATTTGGGCAAATTGGAAACAGAGGATTTTATCGATTTTGCAAAATACCTCGGTCAGCAGTCCTATGTCGACGCCGGGCGCATCGGTATCCAGGGCTGGAGCTACGGTGGCTACATGTCTTCTTTGTGCATGACCAAAGGTGCGGATGTGTACAAGGCGGGTATTGCTGTTGCTCCCGTTACTAACTGGAAGTATTATGACAGCGTGTATACAGAGCGTTTCATGCGCACACCGCAAGAGAACAGCGGAGGCTATGAGAATAATTCGCCCATCAATTTTGTAAAATCACTCAAAGGAAAATACCTGTTGATTCATGGCAGCGCGGATGATAACGTCCATTTTCAGAACAGTATGGACATGGTTACTGCGCTCGTAGCTGCCAACAAGCAATTCGACTTCTTTGTTTACCCCAATAAAAATCATGGTATCGCTGGCGGCAATACGCGCTTGCATTTGTATACCAAAATGACCAATTTCCTCACTGAAAATCTCTGAGGAGCTACCCTACAATGGCTATGAAAGTTCAGTTACATCGATTCGCTTGTGTTCTCAGTTGCTTATGTCTTGCAATAGTAGTTCGTGCTCAATCGCCGGAGCAGTATGTGAAGTATGGCGATAAAGCCGTGTTGGAACGCAACGCCTGGAATGAAGCTTATGGATATTACACGCAAGCCTATGCGCTGGATTCATCGTCCGTGGATATTCGCCGCAAAGTTGCTGACGCGGCGCGTGAAGTGAAGTATTACCCGATGGCGTATCGCATGTATAAAGAGTTATACGATATTGATGAAGGAAAGACGGATCCGAATGCGCTTTACTACATGGCGTGGTTGGAAAAGACGATGGGGCGTTACGAAGACGCTCAGCGCAATTTCAAGAAGTTCACCAAGAAGTACAAGGCTACCGCTGATCGCAAGTTGGTTGACTTCGCGACGCATGAAGTGAAGGCATCGCAGTGGGCCTTGAATAACATGAACAAAAAAGAGACGTCGGATAGCTTGATACTGGCGATGATGGGAAGCGACTGCCATGATATTCAAACGCATCAAGCGAAACTTCCTAAGGAAATTGTAGGTTCGACCAGTGAGATGGCGCCGGTGCAACAGGGCGATCAGTTTTATTACAGTTATTTTCACGATGAGATCTGGTCGGTGAAGCGTGCTCAACTGAAATTCGACAGCATACGCAATCCTACGATTCTACCGAAATTCGAGCAGCTGGAAGGAATTCCCGGTATGCCTTACACGGAGGAGTCGCAAGCTGGCTTTTCCATGAGCGGCGATCGCGTTTATTTCAGTCAGGTTAATAATGACTTCACTCAATTAATGACCGGAAGCTGGCAGGATGGTCACATCATTACAGCCTATGTAATGGATGTGGTGAATGCAGAAGGCGGAGTGAACACGATGCCACAGGTAGCCGTGATTGATGGCAAGGAACACTTGTTTTTTGTGTCTGATCGTCCGGGCGGTGAAGGCGGATTGGACATTTGGTATTCGGTGAATGATGACGGTTGGAAGAAACCCAAGAATGCCGGCAAGCGTGTGAATTCAGAGGGAGATGAAATCACGCCCTTCTATCACGATGGACGTTTGTTTTTTTCCAGTAACTGGCATGTGGGATATGGTGGTATGGATGTCTTCTATGCCAACCGCAAGGGAGAGTCTTTCGACAAGCCTGTCAATATTGGTAAAACAATCAACGGCACATTCAACGAGCTTTCGTTTTCAGTTTCATCCTCCAAAAAAGATGGCCGGTGTAGTTTTTATTATGCTTCCAACAAGCAGGACAGTCTGGAATATTCTTCGGCATGTTGCAATGATTTGTATATGCTCAGTGCAGTTGTTTCGTGTGGTGAGAAAAAGGTTGATTCTACCAAGACGACCATCGATGGCTTGATGCGCGAATTACCGGTTGTCCTCTATTTCCATAATGATGAGCCCAACCCAAAGACATTGGACACGACTACTACACTGTCCTATCTCGACGCTTATCAGTCGTATACTTCGCTGAAGGACGAATACATCCGAGAGAACACGAAGGGCCTGGAAGGAGAAGCACGTGATGACAAGGAAGAGATCACGAAGGATTTCTTCGAGTTAAAGGTGGATAAGGGTATTCAGGATTTGAATCGATTCTCGGATGCGTTGCTTGCCGCATTGAATGCCGGTGGCAGTTATAAGATTTATGTGCGCGGTTTTGCCAGTCCGCGCGCGCGCACCGATTACAACTTGAATCTAACCAAGCGAAGGACAGCTAGTTTGGTCAACTACCTGATGGCAGATAGCAGCGGTTCGTTTGTTCCATACTTGCGTGATGTGGCTGAGAACGGGGCAAAGCTAGAAGTGGAGCTGTTGCCTTTTGGGGAGATGAAAGCCGACATGACTGTCAGCGATAATTTGGTGGATGCGCGCAGTTCCATTTACAACCGCGCGGCTTGCATGGAACGTCGCATTGAAATCGAGAAAGTAATTGTGATACCACCGACACCCAAGAGACCTATTCTGGAGCTTAGTGAGCCTTGTGTTGATTTTGGAATTATTCCCCGCACGGGAGGTGTTGAGCATGAGTTTCTGCTGTGCAACAGCGGAAATGCGCCGATGGTCATTGATAGTGTCACAACGGAGTGCGGCTGCACCACACCAACGCTCGATAAGAAAATCGTATTGCCCGGAGAGTTTGCAACGCTAATCGTTGGTTTCGATCCGCTTTCCCGACATGGCAAGGATATCAAGGAAGTCTATGTGCACATTGCGGGAGAAGAACCGCGCATCATTTTACTCGAGGCCGAGCGAAGGAAATGATTTTTATAACCGCTGAGGCGCAGGCATAACGGAGAAATTTCTCTGCTATCTCTGCGCCTCAGCGGTTAAAAACAATTAGTGCTGAATCAGCACAAGCTGTGTGCTTGTCGAGTGTTCGTCACGAATACGAAGGGTGTAAACGCCGCTGCTTAAAGACGACGTGTCGAGCTGAACGTTATTTCCGTTGATGGAACAAGCCATTGCAATTTTTCCAACTGCATCAACGAGCTCAACGTATTGCTGTCCGAAAGCAGGCCATTGAATCGAAAGCGAGTTTGAGGCGGGGTTTGGATAAACAGACACCTGCGTACTTTCCGGGTTGTTGAGCCCAACAGGGGTGTATTCTACATTGAGATCGTCGATAAGGAGCACACTGTTTGGATCTCCGTTAGGTTCCGATTCATTCGATACAACAGTAGACACAAAGCCTATTGAAAGAAATTCAGGGGCTTGTTGTGAAGCAATCCACTCGGCCACGACTTCATTAGGTACACTCACCGAAAAAGGAGTCCACTCAGCAACAGCCGGCCAATATTCATAACGCTCATAGGTACTATCGCATTCTCCCACATCATTGAAGGAAGAATAATACATGTAGAAAGTCGCCATTTCTGTCGGATTGCCGGCGGTGTATTTGTAAAAACCGGTTACGGTGGTAGCAACCTGGCCTTGTGACATTACCAGGCTTTGATTATCACAAAAGTCGAGTTCAGGGTTTCCCAATATGATATAACCGAAAGAGCCACCTCCGAAAATGGTTGGTTGATTCGTGATTTGAACGCTGTGATTGCCGCTGTGCGGTTCGCCTTGCGCTACGCTAACATTGGGCAGCGTGTATGGGTTCGTATTGAACCAATTGTCGAGGCATTGTCCTTGGGTGATGTTCCAGTTTTCAAAATCACCACCGGGAATATCATCGCCCGTGCCGGTGTTGTAGATGAGATGAATGTCATCGATATACAGCTCACCATTGAGTGAAGCATCATCTCCCGAAGTGATGCCTAAGGTCATCCCGTTAGGAGTTGTACCGGCGTTTATGTCGATCGGTGATGAGTAATAGGTATATCCCGAAGTAGCGCCGTTAAAGGTGATGACGCCAAATCCAACTTCCATAAAATCTTCATAGAGCGTAATGACAACTGCTCCGTAATCAAAATCGCTAATGTTGTGTTGCACCCAAATACCAATAGAGTCGGGGGAACCGCTGAAGGGGAGAGGTGATATTTCACCGGTATTAAAGTCTTGTCCAAGACTGAGATATCCCTGTATTTGCTGCAGAGGATCTGCGTGCAAGTATGCCGCATAGTTGCCACCGTGTGCGTTGGTGCTTTGCTCTACGTTGAGTGCACCGGAGAGGAAAAAAGAGACGGTGTTAGAAGTTTGAAAGGGAATAGGGTCTGATGCGGAAGGACAGGAGGTCCAGTTTTCAAAACCTGCGTTGGGGATGGATTGACCAAAGGCCAGTCCGGTCATTGTTAAAAGAACAAGAATTAGAATTGTTTTCATGAAAAGAAATTTTCATGAAAGTATAGACGAAAACGAAAGCGAATCGTTGATTTTCAGCAGTTATTCACCACCCTCGCGTTTATTAATCTCGTCGCGAATCTGTGAGGCTTTCTCGTACTCTTCGTTGGCGAGCGCGATGTCGAGTTGGCGCTTGAGTTCATCGATGCTGATGTTTTCGCTAGAGGAAGATTCGATTTCTTCCAAATCCATATCCGGTTGTTGAAGGCCCATATCGGTGTCTTCCTCGCTGCTTACTCCGGCTGTTTCCAGGATGAATTCGTAGCAGTAGATCGGACAATTGAAACGCACCGCCACGGCCACAGCATCGCTTGTGCGGGCATCGATTTCGGCTGTTTTGCCATTCATGCTGGCAATCAATTTGGCGAAGAAAATACCCTCAACCAAGTTGTAGATCAGCACTTCTTCCACTTCAATATTGAAGGAATGGGAGAGGCTGCGAAAGAGGTCGTGGGTGAGCGGTCGACTCGGGGTCATTTTTTCCAGCTCAATGGCGATGGCTTGTGCTTCAACACCACCAATGACGATGGGCAAACGGCGCATGCCTTCTGTTTCAGCGAGCACCATTGTGTATGCACCACTGGTGCTTCCACTGGGCTGAATGTTGGCTATCTGAAGTTCTATTTTATTCTTATTCATAGAGCGACCGTGCGCTAATCACCATGCTACTGTTTGACGAATGTACACCATTTCAAAAGGCTATACAACTGATAAATTGCATCAGTGTGCTGCCTTGAACGCCTTGGCTGCCTCGATGATTTTGGGCAGTACTTCAAACGCATCACCTACAATTCCGTAGTCGGCGGCCTTGAAGAATGGCGCTTCCGGATCTTTGTTAATCACAACAATGGTCTTGCTGCCATTCACACCGGCAAGGTGTTGAATCGCTCCGCTAATCCCCACGGCGATATACAAGTTCGGACGAATCGTAACGCCGGTTTGTCCCACGTGTTCGTGGTGAGGGCGCCATCCGATATCGGCAACAGGACGTGAACACGCCGTTGTAGCACCGAGCACTTTGGCCAATTCCTCGATCGGCCCCCAATGCTCCGGTCCTTTCATACCGCGACCTGCACTCACAACGAGTTCAGCTTCCGGCAGTGGAACTTCACCATCCTTGTTTTCGCTTTTCACTTCTTTGACCGTGATGCGCATAGCACCCAAATCCGCTGAGAAAGGCTCAACAGCAGCAGTGCTGCCGGTGTTTTTCACACCCAAGGAATTGGGAAGAACAGTGATGACTTTGTTGGCTGTTTGAATCGCTACTTCAGCAATAGCCTTTCCGCTGAATACATTTTTGCGAATAACGAAATCAGCAGAGGGAAGTGCAGTCGCTCCGGGAACAAGTCCTGCGTCCATTTTCGCTGCTACGCGAGGAGCAATCATTTTACCGGCGATGTCGTGAGAGAAGATGACCGTGTTTGCTCCCACTTGCGCTGCGGCTGCAGTTACCAGGCGAGTCATTTGTTGTGAATCGCTGGTGCTTTGGACAGCGGCCACAAGCACTTTGGATGCACCGGCGTTGCCAAGGCCGCCATCTCCCTGGAGATTGCCTGTGGTGATAACGATGGCTTCGGTGCCCATCATCGTGGCAACATCGGCACCGTAGCTAACGGCTTCGAGTGCGCTTTTCGGAAACTTTCCGTTATGGTGTTCTGCGTATATAAGTACTGACATACGAAAGGTGCTTTGGGGTTAGATGGCTTTGGCTTCTTCGTGGAGCAATTGAAT
>JBKCDO010000083.1:0-1708 GCA_046304755.1 Flavobacteriales bacterium | reverse complement strand
AGATTGAGCGTTTCGAACTCAAACTGGAGCAAATTTTTGCACACTTACAACGCTACAGTTCCATTGCAATGAACGCGCTGGAAAATATTCTCGACGGCTTTGTGGAGCAGGAGGGAGTCAAACATTTCGCGGGCTCAGAGGATGTGTTGTTGTTTGGCCCGGGTGGTCATAAGGTTGTTGCGCGAACGGTAAATCAAAAGCGAATGGTCGAAGCCTGCGACACCAACGACATGGTCTTTGCCATTGGTCCTGCAGGTTCAGGGAAAACGTATACCGCTGTAGCTCTGGCTGTGCGCGCTTTGAAAGAGAAACAGGTCAAGCGAATAATACTTACTCGTCCTGCGGTTGAAGCCGGCGAAAATCTGGGATTCTTACCCGGTGATTTGAAGGAAAAGCTCGATCCTTACATGCAGCCACTGTATGATGCGCTTATGGACATGATTCCTTATGAAAAGCTGGCTGATTACATCGAGAAGAATACCATTGAGATTGCTCCATTGGCGTTTATGCGTGGTAGAACACTTGATAAGGCCTTTGTGATCTTGGATGAAGCGCAGAATGCCACAGTCGCCCAAATGAAAATGTTTCTCACCCGCATGGGGCGCGACGCCAAATTCATCATCACCGGTGATGCTACGCAAGTCGACTTGCCGCGGAACCAGCCCAGCGGGTTGCTCCGTTCAGTGGATTTAGTGCGCAACATCGAAGGGATTTCGGTCATAGAGCTCACGGGAGCAGATGTCGTTCGACACAAGCTCGTCAAGCGCATTATCGAAGCGTTTGAGCGCAATGACTAAAGCCTGATTCCGGTTTCGGCAAGCATAAAACAAAAAAGGGATTCACGTTGAACCCCTTTCTGTAAACCTGCAAGGAAAATTTTGAAACCAACGCAGTTCTGGAAAAACTGCGCAACCGTATATATGACGATTGTGTTAAGCGGGGGTTGCCTATTTTTTTTGAAAAATTTTCTTGGGCGTTGAAATTCAACGAGATAAATTGTGATTTCGGCGAGTAAAATTCCGAATGAAGCAACTGTAATTAGCGTTAATTCAATCCTTGGGCTGCACTAATATTGCGGCCGACATTTTTTATGACAAGCACGTATCATCCAGAGCAGGTCGCATCCATCATTTCGACCTTGAATAAACGGTTTAACATCGCTATTCGTTCAGAGGAATTTAGCCGGGAGGAATATTCAGCTTCCAGTTTGCGCGACATGCTCATTCAGCGTGTGAATGACGAGTTGAGTGGAGAGTGGACCACGGAAAAGGCCATGGCAGTGCTGCGTCAAGCATGGTCCGCTCTAACGAAAGATGCAACTGAGTTACCCTCCGATAAATCGTTGGAAATGCTGTTGCCTGCGAGTAATCGTCGGACCATGGTGAAACAATGGTCGGCACATTCAGGACTTGAGTTGGACATTTTACGTCCGCCGCGATTACCTCAGGGGATTCTCATCTTTATCGTTTTTGCCTCCATACCGCTGGGTATTGGCATGGATTGGTTTCTGAGCGGAATCTTGATAGCGGTGAGTTTGACAGCGTTGTGGTTGTTGAACAGAACGGCTTCCAACCTGAAATTTGACACCTTTGAAGAAATGGCGGAGGCTATTGCTTGGCAGTATTATCTCAAGCAGCAAAAAGCCAAAGGCACGGACACTCCTGAAGGTGTTTCGGCGGCAGTTCGCGAGTTAATTCCGTAGTTATTC
>JBKCDO010000082.1:0-3035 GCA_046304755.1 Flavobacteriales bacterium | reverse complement strand
TGCCAATGGCGATATGGGCGGCTTCGAAAACCTTCCTAACCCGGTTCCGGCTGCAAGCATGGTTTACGATCACGTTGCCCGCATCATCAGTCCTTCCTTCAACGGTTTGCCGAACGCCTTCACCGGTGCAATGATGGCTGGCAACAATACAGTACATAACTTTAGTGTTTCCGTTCCGGACACCTGGAATCTCGATAACATCCACATCGTTACCATGGTTATCGCTCCGGATGGAACGATTGAAAACGCCATGTCAACAACCTTGGCAGAAGCTGAATCCAATGGCTTCCAACAAGGGATGATGGTGGTATCAACTGCTGAAATCACTGCGCCTGATGCCGCTTTCACCGTGAATCCGAATCCTGCCCGCGAGCAGTTGTTGGCCAAAGTGCAAATGGATGGTTCATCCAACATCACCCTACGTTTGCTCAGCGCCGACGGTCGCCTGCTTCGCGAGCGCAGCTATGGCAATCTTCACGGCGTGCAAGTTTTCCCAATCGATCTTTCTTCTCTGGCTGAAGGTCTTTACATTCTTCAATTAGTGAATGAGCAAGGCGCGATTCAACGCACCTTCATCAAAGAATAACGTAACACATGCATTAATTGAAAGAGGCCGTCTTCACAGACGGCCTCTTGTTTTTTCTTGAAAAAATAGAAGGATTATGCCGCGTTTACCGCTGCACGCTCCTGTTGTTTTTGTGCATAAGCCATTGCCGCTTCACGCACCCAAGCGCCCTTCTCGTGCGCTGCATTGCGCGTGGCCAGACGCTGCTTATTGCATGGGCCATTGCCCTTCACCACTTCATTAAACTCCGTCCAGTCAATCTCACCGAATGCGTAATGACCGGTGGCTTCGTTCCACTTTAAATCTTTATCGGGAATGGTGAGCCCCAAATATTCAGCCTGAGAAACCGTCATATCCACAAACTTCTGACGCAGTTCATCATTGCTGTGACGTTTGATTTTCCAAGCCATGCTCTGGGCGCTGTTGGGTGAGTTCGCGTCACTCGGACCAAACATCATCAGTGCCGGCCACCACCAGCGATTGAACGCCGCTTGCGCCATTTCCTTTTGTGCTGCATTTCCATGCTTGGCCAAGGCTATCATGATTTCATAGCCTTGACGCTGGTGGAAACTTTCTTCCTTGCAAATACGCACCATAGCGCGGCTGTATGGGCCGTAGCTGGTGCGCTGCAGTGAAACCTGATTCACAATGGCGGCGCCATCAACGAGCCAGCCAATTGCTCCGATATCGGCCCATGAAAGGGTTGGATAATTAAAAATCGAGGAGTATTTCGCTTTACCGGTCAGCAATTCATTGACCAGCGTTTCGCGATCCACGCCGAGGGTTTCGCAGGCGCTGTAGAGATACAGACCATGACCGGCTTCATCCTGCACTTTGGAAATCAGAATCGCCTTGCGACGCAGCGAAGGGGCGCGGGTAATCCAATTGCCTTCGGGCAACATCCCCACCACTTCGCTGTGGGCGTGCTGCGCTATTTGTCGAACGAGCGTTTTGCGATAGCCATCGGGCATCCAGTCCTTAGCTTCAATTTTATTCTCGGCGTCAACGTAACGCTGAAAGCTTTCCAGCAGTTTCTCATTTTCCATAAATGACATTTATTTACTTATGCAAGATTAGGCGAAATTCAAGTGAACAAGACTGCTATTTTTGCCCGCACGAGAAAAATCATGAGACCTAAATTCCATCCCTTGCCTGTGCGTGAAGTGCGCAGAGAAACCAAAGACTGCGTTTCGGTAGCCTTTGACGTTCCTGCCGAATTCGCAGACCTATACGCCTTCACAGCGGGGCAATACCTGACGCTGCGCGAGACCATCGGCGGGGAGGATATTCGTCGTTCGTATTCTATTTGCAGTGCTCCCGGTGAGGGCGAACTGCGTGTAGCTATCAAGGCTGTACCTCACGGCAAATTCTCCACGTGGGCCAATGAATCACTAGCAGCCGGAACAACCATGCAGGTGATGATGCCCATGGGCAACTTTAGTGTTACGCCTCAAGCTGAGGTGAAAAAGCACTACTTGCTGGTCGCCGCGGGAAGTGGCATTACACCGGTGTTTTCCATTGCCAAAAGCATTTTGCATGACGAACCGCAAAGCGAAGTCACGCTGATTTACGGCAACCGTTATTTTCAAACCATCATCTTCCGTGATCAGCTGGAAGATTTGAAGGATAGTCATCTCGGCAGATTTCGTGTATTCCATGTACTGAGCGCAGAGCCCAACGATGTGGAACTTTTTTCCGGCCGCATCGACCGCGCAAAACTGGATGGTTTCGCTAAAGGATTTATCCGCCCTGAATCCATTGACGAAGTATTCGTATGCGGACCGGAGCCGCTGATTCGAACAGTGACTGAATTCGCCACGGAACACGGAATCGATAAAGAGCGGGTACACTTCGAATTATTTGCTTCTGCTGCGGCTCCCGTCAATCCTGTCGTAACGCCGGAGAAAGAGCAGGTAATCGACACTAGCGCCAAATGCGCGGTGACCGTGGTCTTCGACGGTCAGGAAACAAACTTCTTCATGCCCATGGATGGCACTGCCATATTAGATGCGGCGCAGAACAGCGGTATGGACATTCCATTCAGCTGCAAAGGCGGTATGTGTTGTACGTGCAGAGCGCATGTATCGGAGGGTTCAGCCAACATGAAAGTCAACTACGCTCTCGAACCGGGTGAAGTTGAAATGGGATACGTGCTCACGTGTCAAGCAGTACCAACGAGAGAGCGCATCACCGTCGACTTTGATCGACACTGATGCGCTCCATCATTCGATTTCAATAACGTATTAAACTCCCGCTTGGGCGGCACTCACGGCAGCTCCTGCATTGAGATTACCATACCCTCTGCTACCGTTTGGATTGGGATAATACTGCGAGGTAGTCAGCAAATAGTTGTACACCTGTTCTCGCGTAAAATTCGGGTTAATCGACCACACCATAGATGCTACACCGGCCGCCATCGCTGTTGCGCAAGAACTTCCACCAATATACTTAGCGGCATACCCCGAGGTAT
>JBKCDO010000081.1:0-7223 GCA_046304755.1 Flavobacteriales bacterium | reverse complement strand
AAATAAGGCTTTCCGGTTCACTCACTTCTGCAAGTCGAATAACACGCGCCTGTATCAGACCGAAAAAGCACTTGGCGGTGGCGTCCACGTCATACGCTGCATCGTGTGCTTCGGCGAAAGGAGCGTTGAATAATTTCTGATGCAGTTCCGTGAGCGTCGGCCATTTGAACTTGCCGCCTTTGCCACCCGGCAGCGCGCAGAAGTCAGTTGAAAGGTCTTTGGTATCGAGTGATTTCTTTTGAGTGAGTGAGTTAGTGAGTCCTTTGCGCAGCAACTCACAACCCATGATGTTTAAGTCGAATTCAATGTTGTGTCCTGCTATGTAGGTGCAGCTTTCAACGGCTGCAATAAATCGCGCAATGACGTCTTGCAGCGGCAACCCTTCGCGCATAGCGCGATCGGTTGAAATGCCGTGCACTTTTTCGGCATTGAAAGGAATGGTGAATCCTTCGGGTTGAACGATGAGGCTTTCGGCGGAAATCAGACTGCCGTCGGCGGCGTGCAATTGCCAGGCGATTTGCACTACGCGAGGCCAGTTGTTGAAGTCGGTCAACGGTGCATTCCAATTGCCGGGCAATCCCGTTGTCTCAGTATCGAATATCAGGAACATGAAAAGGCGATTTAGGTTGGCGCTGACTGCTGAAAAAACAGGTGCTTCATCGCAGCAAGAGCGGACCTCAAAAGTAGCCCTGAGCGTCGAAGCCACGGCCCATGTTGACAAATTTTGAAAGCTTAGGACTTGTCGCCTTTTCGGGGCTCATCCCACCAGTTTTTGCGCAGGCTTGACCAGGTCAGGCGGATACCCCCTTGAAATTGCCACACATTGGATTGCGAATTCTTGAGTCCGGTTTCATTGTGCCCTTGAATGGCGGTGGCAAATTCCGTCAGGTGTAAGGAAGGATTCCAGCGCACGCCGCCATGCAGTGTGAGCACGAGTGAACCGATAGTAAGAGCGTGCCAGCCCGTGCCGGTATAGGCTACAACGTTGCTGCTGAAGGAGCGGTAGGGCTTTCCGTCATGAATGGTCACTGCTGTTCCAAACTTGCGCACATAGGGCATGTTCCACTGCCAACCTCCGCCGAGTTCAAGGTACCAGCGTGTTCCCAGCGGTCCTGATGATTGAATTTTCGTCGTCAGGCATTTCGGATGGGAGCGCACGTAGGCCATGGCCGATGCCGCATGAAATCCTGCTCTAAACGTTTGCGAAGGACTTTCGATGAGGGTGTTTTGAAAACTGTATTCCAGTGTTGCAATCCCTTGAATGGCGCGGGGAGCGTAAATGGATTGATTCCATCCGGCCGCCAGACTGTATGCTTGAGCAATAGGTCGAATCTGCGTTTCCTGCCAGGGGTGCGCGATGTTGTAGGTTTGAATCAGTTCATCCAACACGGGCATATGCCAATAGGAACCCGTCGCCTGAAGGAGGGGCTGCGCGTTAATGGCCAACGATAGCATACACGCAATAGCTATGAGCAAGCGTGCTTTCATCGAATGGGTTCCTCCATGATTTGCAGTGTTGCCCGCAAGGCTGATTCCATAGCGCCGTGCAGAGTGCCGTGATGTCCACCCGTGTGAATGGCTTCTCCTGCGAAAAAGATTTTGCGTGAAATGGGTGAGGTGAGTTGTGTGCGAGCGACGCCTGTGCCGGGCTTGTCGTAAGAGCGATTGCCCGACCAACGCTGCACATGTGCTTCTTCCATGGTGGACGCAATACCGGGTAGAATTCCCTCGAGGGACTGAATGATAGTCGCACTCGTTTCCCCGAAAACCGCATCGATGTCCTGCGCTTGCTTACCGGAGGCTTCCGCGTAAATCCAGCCTGCGTCATTGACATCGAAACGCTGAACGATTCCGGAGCCATAGATGCGCGTGGTGCCATCAGCCCATAGCTTGTTATTGGACTTCATCAGCGCGGCATAGGCGGTATCGATGCCAATGGCCGAGAAGGCTGTGGTTGTTGATTCCGGAAGTGCTGGTTCGAATGCGATGGCGCCCGATTGCAATACGTCGAGAGGAACGGTCAGGAGGATGCGATCACTGGTGTACTCCGTGCCTGTATCGGTGACAACCACAATGCGATTGCCGGTGGTATTGATGGAAGCGACTCGCTGCTCATAGACAACGGTTGAAAGCGCCTTGGCAAAGGTCTTTTCAACGGCAGTTTCCAACGCGTTCACAGAAACCTCGAAGGAAGTTGTTCCCGCTGTCCAATGCGCATGTTGTCGATACAGTCCCAAACCGCTGATGCGATCGCCCGATGTGCCGTGAATGCCGGCCGTGAGCACGTTGAAGATGTGTGTCGTGTTTTCACTCAAGTTGAGTGCATCGTAGTATTCCAGCACGGCGATATCAGGTCCATCATAATGGTTGAATCCCGCAACGGCCTGCAGCATATCCATGAAAAACGTGTTCTGCATGGCTTCCTGCGCCGTGTTGAGTCTGCCGTTGAAGTAGAAGAGCTCTTGTAGCGATGGCGGTGTTAAGGGCGTTTGTTGTTGTCGCAGCAAATCATAGAGTACACTGAATTCTCCTTGAATCAAGCGTTTCTCTTGCTCTTTTGCCGATTGACTCGCCTCCGGAACCGATCGCATGCGGCCTCCCCAACGATTGGAACTTTCCAATACCGTCACCTTGATTCCTTGGGATTGCAGAATCTCTGCAGCATACAGCCCTGAAATTCCGGCACCAACAACAATGACTTCACCTTGAAATGCCGGCTGATCGAATAGCGTTGTTTTTTTGCATGCATTCAGCCAAAGTGGAAGCATGACGGAACCTGCGCCAAGCCAGGCTGAACGGTGGAGGAAATCCCTGCGATTCATTCCAAGTGCATTTTCTCTTTGAAGGTCCAGGCGATTGTTTTGGCGCGGAGAATTGCGGTGTCCGCTTTTTCTCCGGCGAACAACTGACGAACGGTTGCTTCGAATAGGGTAGTCCAACGAGCAAGAGCCTCAGTAGTCAGTGCCATTGCGGCGTGTTTATCGAAAATGTTCGTGGTGTAGCCGGGTTTATCCAAAAGCACAAAGGACCAAAAGTCCACCATCTTGGGTTTGTGGTGATGAAAGTCGATGCTCCGAAAGAACGGTGATAGTATGTCATCTCGCAGCACAGCATCGTAGAAACGGTCGACCAGAAGTCGAACATCCTCTTCGGTTGCAATATCCTGCTGATTCATTTTACAGACCCGCTACAATCACTTTCTTGGGATAAGAGACCGTGAAGCGCAATTGCTTTTTGACGATTTCGCCGGGTTGCACAACGAGTTTCCAGGTGAGTTTTCCGGTGGCGCTGTCGTACATGGCGCCGCTGATTTCCTCAGCATCTACGGTGATTTCTCCGCTTTGAGAGACGGGAATTTGATCTTCAACAACGAGCTCTATGCTTTGACGCTTGTTGTTTTGAATGGTAATTTCATAGGCCTTGCTGGTGGTTTTTTTATTGCCTAACAAATTGCTTTTGCAAAAGTCTTTCAGCATTGTGCGATCCACGGAAATCGCACGGTCACGGCCAAGAGAGAGGTCGAGCGTATCGTTGGCCTGCGTTGGATCGATATAGCCTTTGCCTACGAAAGTTCCTTTGAAGTAAATGTTACTTTCTCCCGGCAACAAGGAATATTGCGCCCAGTCGGTGATGCGTGCTTTTAAAAACGCATCGTTGTCGAGTTTCGGTACCGAGATGTAAGTATACGTGGCCTTGAGTGTTTCCGTTTTCATGGCCACATCGTACTGCACGTTATCGCTAGGAATTGTGTATGGAATTGCAATTTTGAATTCAGTATTCACCGTGTTGTTTTGCACGGTGACATAATCCGCGCTGGTCTTGCCTTTTTGAAGACTTTGCATGTCGTCATAAGCCGCAACAGAAGGCGTTTCATTGGCAATCATGGGTTGGCGTCCGCTGCGAATGGCTACTTCCTGATAGATTGCCTGTTGTTCATACAAAAACCAGGGATACAATTGCGGGATTTCACCGCCAACAGTGGGATTGCCTGTAGACACAGTAAGATTCACGTTTTTCCAGTCGGTACCGGTGCTTTGATACACCTTCGCGCGGTAGTTAAACGCAATGGGGGAGTTGACATCCTCGGCGCGCAAATCATATACAGGATACCAACCGGCGTTTTGCACGAAATAGGAAAACTTGATTGATGTGTTGGTAGATCGCGCAGCATTAAGCGCAATGACGATTTCTCCGGGATTGCTGTTGCGCTTGGCGTTCATACTATTCAACGCATTTTGTAATCGTGTGATTTCCTGATTATTCACGCGTTCTTTTTCTTCCAGTTCAATCCATTTATAGGCAATCTCCGTCAAGCGCGAACGGAAAAAGTCAGCCATGTCGCGCAGGTCTTCTGCGATGAGTGTAGTGTTCTCGCCCTTGATGGTTCTGTTGTATTCCAACATGTGTTTTTCCTGAACGAGCACGTCTTTGAGGCCCGCATATTCTTTTTGCTTGAACATCGCTTCATCCAAACTGTCTTGCAGCGCCTTCTGCTTGGGCGATGCAGTAGCTGCAGCCAAATAATTAATCTGATGGCGCACCCCGAGTATCGTGAAAGCATCATTCCCTTCAACGCGGATAGAGTTAGCGTCGAGTTGTGTCGGAAGATTCGCAATGCGCACTTGGTTTTCGCCTTCTTTAAGTGAAACAGACCCTGTTTCGCTTACCTGTGCCCCGGCCATGAAGACGGTTACATCGGTGATTTTGGTTTCAATGGTTTTGAGCTCTAGCTGGGCGTTTGCGATGAGCATAGATAGGCAGCAGAAGAGCAGCAGTAACGTGTTTTTCATGGGTTGAAATTGTGTCGTAAATGTAGGTAGGTATGCGCATTCGTCAAGCCCGCCGAATAGCCCACCGCACCATTTAAATGGTGGGCTTGATGGAGGGGGCGATCGCAACTGATTTAACTCATAACATACACTGACCCACGCCATGGAATTGCACTCCTGAATCGTTGAAGATTTGCTCCATCGAAAACAAGTTAAACAACTAAATACATTAAACCATGTCACTCATTAAATCAAAGCCTGCGTTCAGCACACCGAGTCTCCTAACTGACTTTTTCACCGATGGATTTTTTGATAATGAACTTTTGAATTTCCCTCTGACCCGTTGGGTTCCGAATGCTAATGTTCGTGAATCGGATGATGAGTTCATCATCGAATTAGCTGCTCCCGGAATGGAGCGGGATGAATTCAAAGTAGAAGCTCAAGAAGATTTGATAACCATTGAAGGTAAGCATGAAGAAGAGGAAGAAGAAAAGGATGAGTCTTACCACCGTAAAGAATTTAGAACAACCTCATTCAAGCGCGCATTTCGTTTGCCACAGACTGTAATTACCGACAAGGTAGACGCAAAATACGCGCATGGCATTTTAAAGCTTACGCTCCCCAAACGTGAGGAGGCTAAGTCGATCGGCAAAAAGCTGGTCAAGATTTCATAGATCGTGGTGATTAGGATAAGGCCGCCTTTCAATGCAGGCGGCCTTTTCTTTTGCTTATTCGTTGCGTTGAAGTGAATCTCCGGACATGTAGAAAGAATAGATGAAACGGCGTATTTTTCGCAACACGTTATACCTGTTTTTCAATCACCACCATGGCCAATTTTGCCGGAGCTAACATCAGTTTTGAAACCATATTTAATCACGTCAACGAAGGAGTGTTGATTGTTGATCAGGAAGGAACGATTCTTCTTTCCAACCCGAAGCTGGGAGAGATGTTTCGTTATGCTGATGGAGAACTCTATGGAAGTAAGGTTGAAGTATTGATACCCGGAGTGCTCACCAAAAGGCACGAAGAGTACCGTAAAACGTATATCAAGAACCCGGTGAAACGCCCCATGGGCCGCAACATGACGCTTCACGGGAAGAGGACGGATGGTGTTGAGTTTCCGATTGAAATTAGTTTGAGTTATTACAACAGTGAAGGGAAGGTTTTTGTGATTGCATTTATCATTGACATCACCGATCGCCACGAGCAGCAGGCCAGGATTGAGCGAATGAACGGCGAATTGAAATCACTCAATGAATCATTAGAGAAGAAGGTGGCAGAAAGAACATTGGTGTTGAAGGAGGCGCTGCATGAACTGGAGATTTCTAGGGATGAACTCAGTCAGGCGCTAGAAAATGAGAAGGGATTGAATGAATTGAAGTCGCGATTTATTTCAACGGCATCGCATGAGTTTAGAACGCCACTCAGTACTATATTGAGCAGTGTTTCACTCATCCAGAAGTACACTGAAGGAGAAGATCAGGAGAAGCGCGAGAAGCATATTTTGAAAATTAAAAACGCGGTAAGCGGCTTGACAGAGATACTCAATGATTTCCTTTCGCTGGGAAAGTTGGAAGAGGGGAAGATGTCAGCGAAGCCTGTGCCACACGACATATTTATATTAGTGAAGGAAGTTATTTCAGATATCAACTCTATTGTAAGGAGTGGGCAATCCATCACCTACAATAAGGGGAATTTTGAAATGATGATTGACCGGCAGCTGCTGCGAAATGTGATGTTCAACCTGCTGTCGAATGCGATCAAGTTCTCGCCTGAAGGAGCGGAGATAGATGTGATTGTAGATGTGGCCGGAGAGGACGTAGTTATCGCTGTGAAGGATTATGGTATTGGAATTTCGGAGGCCGATATGAAGAATTTGTTTGGACGATTCTTCCGCGGTGAAAATGCAGTGGCGATTCCGGGAACAGGACTCGGATTGAATATTGTGACCAAGTACCTGGAGTTGATGCAAGGAAAAATCACGTGCTCGAGCATATTAGACGAAGGCACGACGTTTTATATTCATTTACCAAAAACCAAAACAAACTGATATCATGAAAAAGATTCTACTCATTGAAGATAACAACGAGGTGCGGGAGAACACTTCTGAAATTTTGGAACTGGCGGGCTACAAAGTTTATAGCGCAGAGAACGGCAAATTGGGCGTTGAAATCGCGGTTCATGAAAAACCGGACCTGGTGATTTGCGATATAATGATGCCCGTGCTGGATGGCTACGGCACCTTACACATGCTGAATAAAAATCCTGAAACCGCTGCATTGCCATTTATTTTTCTGACAGCGAAAGCTGAGCGCACCGATGTGCGCAAAGGGATGGAGATGGGAGCGGATGACTACATTACCAAGCCCTTTGATGATATCGAACTGCTCAATGCTGTTGAAAGTCGCTTGCGAAAAGTGGAGGCTATTCGCCGCGACATTCAACCTACACGCG
>JBKCDO010000080.1:0-5492 GCA_046304755.1 Flavobacteriales bacterium | reverse complement strand
TTTCAAGAATGGGCTGTTGCTGGCGGCATCGATTTTTTTCTACGCTTGGGGAGCACCGCGTTTCATCTTCGTAATTCTGGGGACCACCATCGTGGATTTTTTCCTGGTCATGCGTATGGATCGAATGGCCGATTCCGTTCGCCGAAAGTTGTTGCTCACCCTTTCCGTGCTGTTGAATGTGGGTTTGCTGGTGTACTTCAAGTACATGAACTTCTTCATTGAGAATGTCAATGCCGTTTTGCATGCAGCGGGTTTTGACAGCGCTATACCGTGGACACAACTTGCCTTGCCCATTGGAATTTCCTTTTACACATTTGAAACATTGACCTACGTGGTGGATGTCTATCGCCGCATCCACAAGCCGCTGCGTAATTTTTGGGATTATCAGCTTTACATCATTCTCTTTCCAAAGTTGATTGCCGGGCCGATTATCCGATACCATGAATTGGCCGATCAAATTCATGGACGTTTTCAAACCGGGCGCTCCGAAGATTGGCTGCTCGGCCTGTATCGCTTTTGCCTTGGTCTGGCCAAGAAGGTGATTTTGGCGAACACACTCGGTGAATATGCCGACAGTGTTTATGGTAGCTCATTCAACGGTGAAGGCGCCCTAGATGCTTCAACGCTTGCGGCATCGACGGCTTGGCTAGCAGCGTTGACATACACCTTTCAGATTTACTTCGACTTCTCGGGCTATTCCGATATGGCCATTGGACTTGGGCGCATGTTTGGTTTTCGTTTTCCGGAGAACTTTACCAATCCCTACACATCCGGAAGTATCACGGAGTTCTGGCGCCGCTGGCACATGACGCTGGGCAATTGGATGCGCAATTATCTCTACATCCCACTCGGCGGTAATCAAGTGAGTGCCTCACGACTTTATTTCAATCTGGTGGTGGTGTTTTTACTTTCAGGTTTGTGGCATGGTGCAACGTGGAGCTTTATTTTTTGGGGCGCCTATCACGGATTGTTTCTCGTCTTGGAGCGACTGTTTTTATTGAAATGGCTGGGCAAACTGCCTAAGCTGATTCAAGTGGTATTCACGTTCATGGTGGTGCTCTTTGGCTGGGTGTTTTTCCGTGTCGAACACCTGAGTGATGCCTTTGGTTACGTAGGTGCGATGTTCCACATACAGGGCCGCTGGCAGGCGCCGGCGCCGGAGGTTATTTGTATGACTGTTATTGCTGCCTTCTTTGCCGTCTTTGTGCTGTTGCCCGGCGGTAAGCGCGTTCAGGACGTTGTTTATGGTGAGCAAAGTCTTTCACGCGCGATGCATGTCGGTTTCTTGTTTGCGGCTTTCATCGTTTACTTCTATGTGGTAGGTGCTATTTCAGCCAGTACGTTTAATCCGTTTATCTATTTCCGATTCTGATGCACCAACGCTTCCATACCATAGCCGCAGGGATATTTACCGCATTGCTTTTTGTGCCCATGGTTCAGCAGGTATTTCGCTGGATACCCACGCAGGAGTTACACGGAGCTTTCACCAAGACGGAGTATTTGCCCTTGACATTGAAGTCGTGGTGGGACGGAGAATTTCAATTGCGCACCGATGCATATGCCGCCGAAAATTTCGGTTGTCGCAATGAATTGATTCGGGTGAATAATGAAGTCAACTACACACTCTTCCATAAGATCAACGCGGCTGAAGTAGTGGAGGGCAAAAACGGCGTGCTCTTCGAATACAAATACATTGAAGCCTACACCGGTCTTGAGAAGGTGAACGAGACTGACTTGACTACACGTGTAATGAAACTCGCGGCACTGCAAGCGCATTTCAAGCGCGAAGGCAAATTGTTTGCACCTGTGTTGTATCCCGGAAAGGCTTCGTTTTTCCCCGAAATGTTGCCCGATAGTTCGCAGGTTGTTTCCACCAGAACTAACTATGTGGCGATGGTCGAAAAATTGGATTCCGCGTCTTTAGACTATATGGATTGTAACGCGTGGTTCAAGTCGATGAAGGACACTTCTTATGCGCCGTTGTTCACCGAAATCGGTATTCACTGGAGCCAGTATGGCGCTTGTCTGGCGATGGATTCGCTGGTGCGATTTCTTTCGGGGGCGATGGACACTACGCTGAACAATTTTGAATGGGAGAGTAAGCGCCCGCCGCTGGTGGATGCGGTGTTTTTTCCTGATAATGACATGGAGTCAAGCTTGAATATTTACTCGAGCCTGCCTCATTCGCCCTTGGCTTATCCTGTGCTCAAGCCTACGGGGCAACATGCTTTCAAGCCACAGGTTGCAGTTTTTAGTGATAGTTTCTTCTTCAATATCATCAACCTGGATTGGAAGCCATCAATTTTTTCGGAGCTGACCATGTACTACTACAATCGCGAGTTGTATCCATGGCCCGGCACAAAACAGCCACTGCCTTCTCAAGCAGAAAAAATGAAAGCGCTCGAATCGTGTGACATCATTTTGGTGATGGCCACAGAATACAATGTAGATGAAATCGGTTGGGGCATTATCGATGAAGCGTATGATTACTTCATCCTGGGAAATGCCGTTAGTTCAACGGTTGCTCAGCAATAAGGTGTTGCGCTTTGTAGCGTGGGATGATGGGCTCCTCCTGCGCTTTGTACGGCTCGTAATTCCCCGGTTCATTCAGGATAATTGTATGCACGTCTCCTTCACTCCAGAGGTAACTCAAGATAGGATTGGTCCAATACCATTTTTGCGGATTGTTATTCAATCCTGTTGATTCAACCTCCACAAATCCGGTGTTTGCATTCAGTGCGGTTCTGAAGTCAGAGCGATAGGTCATCCACGCTTGTGAAAGGTAAAAGTGAAAGCCCAGCATCAATGCGATGAAGATTATAGTTGCTGTTTGGTGGTGTGCAATGGCTTTCTGTTGCGAGAGTCGCCAAGCAGCAATCATCAGCAAAGGCAGCATGGTGAACGAAAGCGTTCTGCAAGCAAAGCTGATGGATGCGCTTACTGCTGCGCCGGCGAAAACGCAATACCCAACGAGTGCAAGTGACAGTGCCAATCCAATCAAACTCAAACCGCTTCTTTTACTTACAGCACTCCAGTACCAGAAAATCAGGAACACAAATGATGATAAGAACTGAGGGTGTGTGAGTCCGGATGCCATAGCACCAACGAAGTCTGTTCGGTTGTTTGGATCCCTCGGAAATACAACTGCCCAAACGGCAATGATTGCAGCGGCGAGCAGAATTCCCAGGATGGTCGCGCTTTTCAACGGAGCGAGAGTCAGCTCTTTTTTGTACAGACGATACACCAGTAGCAGCATCATCAGCGGTGCGGTGAACAGCGCGCTTTCATAGAGTCGTGTGTAGGCAATCAGCACTGGAATCAGCAATGCGAAGTAGCGATTGTCTTGAAGTTTATCGGAGAGCAGTGCAAACAGAATTGGCCAGGTGAGGAATACAAGCACGTGCGATTCACCTGTCATGATGTTGTCGGCCGGATAGGTCAAGGTGAAAAAGCTCATCGCGTGAAAGAGCAAAAGCACACGCAAGTGTTTTGGACAAAACAAAATAGAAAGTGCAATGCTGATCAGCGCCGGAAAGAAGATGCCGAATCCATGCAGCCACTGCAGAAGGGCCAGGCAGGTCACTCCGGCATTTACTGCAAGAATTACCGGCCATTCGGTGAGGTATACGGCATGGTTGCGCGACCAGGCAAAATCCATGAAGTGACCTGCGTCGAGCATGCGCACGAAGTAGAATGCGGCATCGGCAGAGAAGTATTTTTCAATGGTGCAATTCCAAAAAAACGGAACACACGCAAGCAGGTAAAACGCCAGCACCGTTGGCAGGCTGATGGTTTGCTTAGGAGCGAGCATGCTTCAATGAATAGAACGTCACAAACGCATAGCCGAGTGTCAGCATGATATGGAAGGGTAACAATCCAAGGTCATACGGCTTAGGGGCAGAACCGGCGTAGCAAGCGAATGATTTTGCGTCGTTATCGTTTTGAATGGACTGCATGGTTGTGCCGGCCAGATTACCGCCATCTTTTGCCAGGATGTTATGGATGTCTCCTTTGTTGAGCAACACCGTATAAGGCACATTGGCTTGCGTACCATTGAAGAGTTCGTTGGTGGCATTTACCGTAACAATTGTGCTGTCTTCCAGTGCGAGCAAGGAAACTTCCGTAACGGCTTCTTGTTTCGATGGCGCATCAGGCACACTGTAGGTTGCCGTCATTTGTGATGTCGGCGGAATCATGCTGTAAACTTCCGGATGAGCGGTATCGTTGATTAACGATAGATTCACCGGCTCTTGCGATGTGAGGCGAATAGCTCCCACGAAGTAGAAGTTGTCGTTCAACGAAGCCACTGAATCAATTGGAATCGGAAGGATTGTCGGCTCATTGGCATTCACCGCCACTGTTTTTGACCAACCGGTCAATTTGCAGGAAAGTGTCGCTTGAGTTGCTTCCTTTGCTTCAATGCGCACGGCATGGTATGACTTTGCCGATTGATCATCGCCACTGTAATAGGTGAAGTAGAATTCTTCACCTGCTGCATTTCCCGCAGTGCTGCCAACTTGAGTAAGTGGCTTTTCTTTTCTACCGGTAAAAGCGAAGGCGTAATAAATACCAAAGGCGAAATAGGCGCACATCAGGAATTCGAAAATGGTCAGTGGTGACACTTTAATTGCACGGTATTTCTTGTCTTTCCAAGTGCCCGATGTTTTGCCGCTGATGGCAAACTTGGGTGTGCGCACGAAGGAAGATTTCTTTCCTGTGAAGCCTTCTAAAACCGCCACAGCGTTGTGCAGCGACAATCCCATGCTCACTGAGAGAAACGTTGGATATTCCCATAGGAAGTTGAAGAATTTCTTGAAGAAGTTTTGCTCGGGTCGAGAGATCCAATAGAAGTATCCCAGAAAAAAGAAACTGATCATGAAGACGGTGGCTATCTTGAACAGCAGTTCAAGGTCACCGTAAGTGTTTTTGATAATGAGCATGGGCACACTGAGCACCGATGTGCCGAGGATACACAAGAACACCACAGAGTTCATAAGGTGAAACGCGCCGTGTACTTTTTGTCCGAAGGTGAGGTGTTTGGCATTGAGAACTTTGGGCAGGTTTTTCACCGTGCATTCAGCAGCGCCTTTTGTCCAGCGGAATTGCTGTGCTTTCAGGGCATTCATCTCTGCCGGAAGTTCAGATGGAGATCCAATCATGGGCAAGTACACGAATTCCCAACCGCGAAGCTGAGCACGGTAGCTCAAATCAAGGTCTTCGGTGATCGTGTCGCTTTCCCAACCGCCGGCATCGTAGATCGTGGATTTGCGCCACACGCCTGCTGTTCCGTTGAAATTGATGAAGTGTTCACCTTTGTTGCGGCCTACCTGTTCTACCGTGAAGTGAGCATCGAGACCAAAGGCCTGCAAGCGCGTGAGCAACGAGTATTCTTCGTTCAAGTGTTCCCATTTCGTTTGAACCACACCGATGCGCTCGTTATGGAAGAAATGAGGAATCGTCTGAAGCAAGAAGTCTTTGCGTGGAATGAAGTC
>JBKCDO010000079.1:0-8196 GCA_046304755.1 Flavobacteriales bacterium | reverse complement strand
GGCGAAGGGCGAAGGAACCTATTCACCACTTCACCACTTCACCACTTCACCACTTCACCACTTCACCATTTCACCATTTCACCATTTCACCATTTCACTGGTCACTTGCATTCCACTCCGCATAACTCGTCGGTGTCTCTTCGAGCTTGAGTTTGACGAGCCTTACTTCAGAGGGAAGGGTGCTGATGAGGACTCCATGAAAATGCATCATGAGGTTTTCGCACGAGGGCTGTACGTCGAGTAAAATGACCTTCTCGAAATTATCGGGCAGGAAGCGATCCTTGGTGTAGGGCGCTTCTTTGTGCAGCACCAACGCGTGATCGAACTTCGACATGATGTGGCGCACGGTGATCTCTTTAATCTTGCCGAAATCCACCACCAATCCTTGCTCGGGATGTCCCGATTGATCATTGATCTTACCGGCCACCGTAACGTGTAACTTGTAAGTATGGCCATGGATATTCTTGCACGGACCATCGTAGCCATATAAGGCATGGGCCATGTCGAAGGTGAAGACTTTGGTAACGCGAACTGTCATGAGGGGTGAGGGGTTAGGTGGGGATTTGGAAGTGCATCATCGTCCATTCGTTGCGCAGGTTGGAGGCGAGGTGCTTTAGACCAAGGGCTTCGGCGGTGCGCTTGATTTCGGGTTGGTCGCTTTCGTAGAATCCACTGAAGAGAATGCTCGCCCCGGGATTCATGTGACGCACGTAATGATGCATGTCGCGCGTGAGGATGTTGCGGTTGATATTGGCCAGAATTAAATCATAGCGGGCATCTGCCGGTATGGCCTCTGCCCCACCCTGAATGGTGCGGATATGCTTACAACCGTTGCGCTCCACATTTTCCAATGTGTTTTCGTATGCCCACTCATCGATATCAATCGCATCGATGGATTGCGAACCGCGCATCTCAGCGAGTATGGCCAACACGCCTGTGCCACAGCCCATATCGAGCACCGTTTTCCCGCTGCAGTCCATGGGCAACATGGCAGATACTATCAGGTGTGTCGTAGCATGATGACCGGTGCCAAACGACATCTTCGGTTCAATGGTAATGGTGTATGGATAGTTCTTTTCATCGGAATGAAATGGCGCACGAATGAGGCATTGCTCGTCAACGAGAATCGGCTCGAAACTACTCTCCCACTGCGCGTTCCAGTTTTGATCGACGATCACCACGGTGGTAATCTCCAGTCGCTGTTCGGGAATATCGGCAGTCATCAATCCTTCGAGCAATTGCGGGTTGAAATCGGGTTCCTGGATATAGGCCTTCACGCCGTGCTCCGTTTCCACAAAGCTCTCAAACCCGCGTTCGGCGAGCTCTACCACGAGTACCTCGCGCGCAGGCAAGAGCGGTTGCAATAGCGCGGTCACTTCTACGTAGTTCATTGCGCGGCTTGAATAATCGTCATGAAATCATCAGCCTTGAGTGATGCACCGCCTACTAATCCACCATCCACGTTAGGACAAGCAAACAACTCGGCTGCATTAGCGGCGTTAACGCTGCCTCCGTAGAGAATGGAAATGGAATCGGCCACGTCTTGGTTATAATTTTTGACCAGGAATGCACGAATGAAGGAATGCATTTCTTCGGCTTGTTCGTTGGTAGCGGTTACGCCGGTGCCGATGGCCCAGACGGGTTCGTAGGCGATTACCACTTTCGAAAGTGCTTCGGCAGACAGATGGAACAGCGCTTCCTTGACCTGCGCAGCCACCGTGTTGAAGTGCTCACCGGCATTGCGCTCCGAAAGCAATTCACCGCAGCAAAAGATCGGTGTAATCCCATGGCGCAGGCAGGCGTCCACCTTTGCACGAACAATTTCGTTCGTTTCGCCATAAAACTGACGGCGTTCACTATGCCCAATGATGCTGTGATTGACGTGAATTGAGGACAACATACCCGGACTAATTTCGCCCGTGTAAGCGCCACCATCATGTTGCGAACAGTTTTGCGAGGCCACCGCCAAAGTTGGTGCTGCCGCTTCGCTCAAGGGTTGCAAGTAAGGAGCCGGAGGTGCGATAATCACCTGCACACCGGCAGGAATGAGGTTCTTTTTGTCCATCAGAGCATTAACCAGGGCTTGCGCCTCAGGCCATGTCTTGTTCATTTTCCAGTTGCCGGCAACAATTTTTTTACGCATCGTAGGATTCGGTTTGGGTCGGCGAAAGTACGATGGAAAAACGATAGGCTCTTACCCTACCAACTGACGATAAATCCAAACGTGGGGATGAATGCGCCCTGGGCATTCGCGATGCTTTTGAGTGCATAACGCTGCTCACTGATGGGCGCATCAGGGTTTTCGATGATGCCCGGTCCGGTCGGATTGCCTTCCTCATCGAGGTTTCGCTCGAGGATAAGCGCTTGTTGACTGTCGGCATCGGCGGTGACGTTTTCCAAATCGATATAGACATTCAGTGTCCAACCCGTAAAGTTGTAAATGCGATCCACCCTAAGGTTCACAATGCTGGTGGATTTGCCACGCAATGCATGCAGGCGATCAAAATCGCGTATGCCGGCGTTGTTGATTTCCCATACCTGACGCTGCGCCGAGAGTTCATCATTGAATGGAGTATACGGAATAGCGGATTGGTAGCGCCAATTGATGCCTGCCTCCCATTGCGTGCCGAAACGCTTGCCCAAGGTGAGGCTCACAACATGACGCGCATCCCAGGCTGAGGCAACATACTGTTCTTGTTTGTCGAGGTATTCACTCCACGACAACGTGTAGGACACCATACCATAAAATCCCTTGTACAATCGCTGTTGGTAGAGAAACTCCAAACCATATGCTCTGCCCTTGCTATTGAAGCTCACGGGGTAATTACCAAAAACCCCGAAATCAGCCGGTACATGCGCAATGCTGATGCTATCGCGGAGCGACAGCAGGTAATTCGGGTAGCGCTTGTAAAAGCCCTCGATACTCAGGCGACTCGATATGGGGGTGTCCCATTTTACGCCGGCCGTATAATGCACCGACTCGACAAACTGTGTTCGCGCCTGATTATCGAGCACGCCGGAATTGCGGTAACTCAGTGTCATCATCGAAGGCAACTGGAAGTAGTTAGCGATTCCCGTCTGCAAACTGAATCCCTTGAACAAGGCTAAAGACAGATTGACCCTCCCCGACAGATGCTCCCACGGCTTTTTAAGTGATGCGTTGTAATTGCTGCCATCAGCGCGGCCGCCAACTGTGGCTGTGATGCGATCATTCAACCATCCTTTGCTTAGCTGCGTGAAAGCCGCGTAATTACGGAATCCCACAGGCGAGAAGTAATCCACTTCGATAGGACCGTATTCGTTGAAGATACGCGTGAAGACATCAAACTCGCCATGGATGTCTTCAAAAGAAATACCGCTGTTCCATTTGAAATGCTCCGCAGTATGCGTGTATTCAGCGCGAACGCGATGCGACCATTCGCGTGAGTTGTATTTCAGCAACAATCCCGAAGGGTTGGAAGCATCATTATTATAATATTTCTCCGCACTGTTTTTCAGCTCGCTTCGGCTCCCCGTCACCATGAAAAAACCATTTCTGCGATACGATTTATAGACGGCTCCTGCTGTATAATTGGATTGATCGCTGAAGGGCAAATTTTCGAGCAGGTAGCGCTGAATTTCGTTATTCCCTACTTCTGTGTTCAACTTAAAATCATCGATTGCACCAATGCCCAGAACAGTAATCGTATTGCGCGGATTCAACTTGATACGGACTTTCAGGGTAGCATCGTTGTACACCGGTGAAAAGGCGAAGTTGAGCATTTTCAGAATGTACTGTCGGTAAGAGCGTCGAACGGTGGCAAGGTAGTTCACCCGTTTGCCAATTGGCCCGTCTAAGGCGATACCCATGTCAGTTCCACCCAGGCGGGCTGTGACGTGCAAACTGTCGTTATTGCCCTCCTTCAATTGAAAGTTGAAGACCGAACTCAGTGCATTTCCACGGTTGGCCGGAAATTGAGCACTCATGTATTCCACTTCGCGCAATTGATTGGCGTTAATGATGGAGTAAGCCCCGCCACTGGCTCCTTGCGTGACGAGGTGATTGATGACCGGTATTTCTACTTCATCCAGGAAGAATCGATTTTCATTGGGAGCTCCTCCGCGGATGATCAAGTCATTGCGAAAAGCGGAGGTAGCGGTTACCCCCGGCAAGGTGCGAATGACCTTCGACACGTCGTTGTCGCTACCGGGGTTGCGTTGGATTTCATTGGCGCCCAAACTGCGCATAGACGAAGGCACATCAATTCCGCGCTTGAACGGCGCTGCCTCAACGATAACCTCCTGAAAAGCCCCCGATCCCGGAACCATATCCAGGGCCAACTTCACGGTATCGGAAGGCATCACGAAAACCTCCGCCAATAAAAAAGGCTCATAACCCAAAAGCGTTGCTTTTAAACTGTAAGACCCTTGAGATGCTGTTAAACGAAATGATCCATCGGCTGCGGTGGCTGCTCCAACTAAGCCCTCCTCAAGCACGACTTGCACAAACTCCAGCGGTTCCTTGGTATTGGCATCACGACAAACGCCGGTCACCACGCCCGTTGTTTGAGCGTGAATGAAACCGGCAACTGTCAGCAGGGTTACAAAAAGGAAAACACGCATCAATAGTCCAGTTTGATTTCGACTGTTGATGAAGTTCCATTGTGGTTGAAAGCACATTCCTTAAAGGAGGGAGGTCCAAACATGCTTAGCGCATTATTCGAAACACCAATGCCTTCTTCGGGTATTCCGAACATATTGGTGTCTAGAGTATTGTTTTTATTCTCATCGTGCATGACGGTAATGGCATACGTGCCCGTGGGCAAGTCGGCAAAGGTGTAGGTGACAGTTGTTCCTGAAATAGGAATCATCGCTTGCTTCAATGCTTTGGTATGATCCGAAGGAAATCCCGTTGACGCATTGAAGATGAGAAGAGCAAGCTGCCCCTTATTTCCCTCAATTCCGGTGATTTTAACCTGAACACCGGCACCGGGAGCCGGACGAAAGCTGCACAAGACAAGGGATGCACAAGCAGCAATAAAAGCGATGATTTTCATGGTTCAATTGTGATGTAAAAACGTGCCGTGATAACCAAAAAGAATGCTGTGAGGCAGCGAGGCTCTCGCCACTTCTTTTAGATCAGACGCATTTAAAACAAGTAAATAGGATTGTTTGTTCTGTGTATCCAGCACGACAGAGAGCAGGACGCCATCATCCTCTGCCTTGGCCTCAGGACTTGGAACAAAAACAGGCTCTCCCGGATAATGATGTGGCTTGTACCAGTTTTGTGCAGCACCTGAATCACTATCGATTTTGACGATTTGATTATAAAACTCCTGTGGCTTGGATGGATTGACACCGCAACCGTAAACAAAGCGATAGGAACCATGGCTGCGCACAAAGCGGTGATTGATGACCGGCAGTTCGAGGCAAACATCGGACAGTTCTCTGCGCTCTGCGCACTTATGCGAGGTTAAATCCAGCGTGTAGCGCCACATAGCACCCTTGGGTAGGGGCTTATCAGCCTGCGCGAGTCGATCCTTATAATATTCGCTGATGATATCGGCGCTCTCATAGGCGCACAAATCGACTTGCAGCATGCCGTTTTTATATTTCGCAAATACATTATGGAAACTGAAAAAAGCGGGTACCTTGATGGTTGAAACACGCGTTCCTGTTTTGCGATCAATGACAATGAAGCGGCTTCCCATGCGGGGTTTCCAATCGAAATTCTCGATGAATGGTTTTGCCCGAAAAAGCAGCATGATGGACTGCACCACCATCGGATATTCCGCGATGATGAAGTAGTTCTCGCTCATGCCAAAACTGTGCATGTAACCGGGCAAACGAACAGGAACAGAGGCCAATTCCTTTGCTTCACCGCTAATCTCGTATATCTTGTAAAAATTCACCGGGCCGTATTGTACGACCAGGTTGTATGCTCCTTTTTCATCAACTAGCGGATGCGCGGTTGTCATGCGATTACCACCGTATTTGCCGTAGTCATAAACGCCCAACGTTTGCAGCGTATGCGGATCAATTTGAATCTGCATCAGCGGTTCTCCCCAAGCGAATGTTTTCTCTCCAATCTGTCCAACATTCACCTTGGCGCTATCGGTTATTTTCGGATCGGGATTGAAGATTGTTTGAAGTTGCTGAAACAAGGTGCGGCAGGGATCCGTTGCAAAATCCGAGTAGCTGATTTTGTTATCCGCTTTGGTGGCACGATAGGCCTTGCAATCGATGTAGCGACTGCGATAGCTAACGCCGCCCTGATCGATAGCGAAGCGGTGCAGCATAGCCATACCATCGAACCAATGGCGCATGGGCTTATCGATATTCACCCAACCAGGACCGTTACGCAAGAGTTCTCCCGAAAGCCACATCGGCAGCTCTCCCTCAACCTCTAGCTGAGCGATATCGACTTCTTCACTATTGCGCAGGAAGCCGTGTTCCAGGTATTCAGGGGGCGATTGCGCCATGCGTTTAAAAGATGGCCGCCGCCTTAGAGGATGTTATATTTTGTTTACCGAGCGTTGGTGTTTCCATGCGCGTCCATTTGCTGGCCGCTTCAGGATCTATCAACTCCGCTGCAATTTTGCCGCTTGCAATTACAGCGGGTACACCCGCGCCGGGATGAGTGCCGGCGCCTGCGAAGTAAAGATCCTCAAAGAATGATGACTTGTTGTGCGGACGCATCCAGCCCGATTGGGTGAGCGACGGCTTCACAGAGAAGGCAGCTCCTTTGTGGCTGTTGAGCTCTTTATTGAAATGCACAGGGTCGATGGAGTGCATCGCCACGATGTTTTCGCGTAGGTCAGGCAGGTAGTTCTCTTCCAAAAACTGCAAGACACGTTCATTATATTTAGGACCGATTGTCTTCCAGTCAATATTCGCATCGAGGTGCGGCACAAGGCTCAGCACATAGAACGACTCGCAGCCTTCGGGCGCGATGCTCTCGTCTGTAATAGTAGGCATGTGCAGGTACAGACTGAAGTCTTCAGGCAGTGTTTTCGCGTTGAAAATATCCTTCAGCAGTCCCTTGTAGCGTTTACCTAATATAATATTGTGATGAGCGAGTTTACTATCAAGATAACGCTTCTTCGTACCGAAATAAATCACAACCAGCGAATTGCTGTATTGCAGATTATCAAAGTATAGATCGACTTTTTTCGGGCGATTCTGTTTCTTGATGAGGTTCTTATAGGTAAATGCAACGTCCGAGTTGGACACCACAACATCGGTTTTGTGCACGGTTCCATCCATGAGCTTAACACCTGCGGCTCGACCATTTTCAATGAGGATCTCCTCCACCTCGGTAGTCAGTTTGAGCTTTCCTCCAAGTTCAACGAAGAGTTTGCCAAGCGCGGCAACGGCTGCTCCCGTTCCTCCACGGGCATAATGCACGCCCCACTCCTTTTCAAATTGAATAATCAACGCCATAATGGAAGGGGTATCAAACGGATTCCCGCCAACCAGTAATGGATGGAAGGAACAGATTCGGCGAATAAACTCATCTTTTACATACCGCGATGCATAATGATACATGGGCAGGTAAGTATTGGTCTTGATGATATCGGGCATAATGCGCATCATATCACCTATGTTCAAAAAAGGTCTCTCCGTGTGAGGATGGAAACGCCTAAAAACTTCCTCGGTGCTTTTCACAAACCGCTCGAAACCTTCCACGTCGGAGGGTGAAAACTTGGCCACCTCTTTTTTGGCCATTTCAATATCACGGTAATAATTGTAAGCCTCACCGTTTTCATTGAAGATGCGGTAGAACGGATCGAGTGCGATGAGATCGAAATAGTCTTCACGTTTTTTTCCGGCTAGCGCAAACAATTCATCGAACATGTAAGGTGCGGTCATTACCGTGGGGCCTCCATCGAACTTAAAGCCGTTGATTTCATATTGGTATCCGCGTCCACCAACTTTATCGCGTTTATCGTAAAGCGTTACAGCATGTCCCGCTGCTGCCAGTCGGATTCCTGCCGATAACCCGCCGAATCCGGCGCCGATGACCACAATTTCTTTCTTTGCCATGAGATTTTATAATGAGTTAGGAGCGATAATGCTCAAATCAGGTGCGAGATTACATTGATACCAGATAGCGGGTATCCGTTTGATTTTACCCCATTTCGAAACGCACGCTCTGCCGGAAAAAACATCATATCCACGGCGTTCTATATCGCTGAGGATGCCCCGGTAGAATGT
>JBKCDO010000078.1:0-1721 GCA_046304755.1 Flavobacteriales bacterium | reverse complement strand
CCGATTGGAAATTGAACCCTCCCGTAATGGCATCGATATTCAATACTTCGCCGGCGAAATACAATCTCGGGAAAAGCTTACTCTCCATGGTTTTGAAATCGACTTCTTTCAATTCAACGCCACCGGCTGTTACGAATTCTTCCTTAAAGGTGCTCTTCCCTTTAACCTGAAAATAACAGGTGCAAATAGCCTCCGCAATTTTCTCGAGTTGCTTATTGGAAACATCGGCCCACTTCAGCCGATCAACGCCCTCGATATTACTCAGCAATGAAACCCACAAGCGATGCGGCACTTTGGCCGCACTGAATGCAGTAACCATGTTGCGCGCATGCTCTTGCTTCCATTCCTTCAAGAATTCGATGTAGCTGTCGCGCGTAAATCGATCATCCCAATTCACCCGAATTTGAAAATCATAGTTTACCTCGGCCAGTTCACGCGCAGCCCAGGCTGAAAGTCGCAAGATACCCGGACCACTCAACCCCCAGTGTGTCACCAGCACAGGACCATCGGCTTCGAACTTTGTACCCTCGATGCGCACTTCACAAGCAGACGCTGAAACACCTGCCAATCCTTCAATCCGTGGATCTGTAATATTAAACGTAAAAAGTGATGGAACCGCGGGCACAATAGTATGCCCCAGATTTACCAATAGCTCGTGCATGCTTGGCGCACTGCCTGTCGCGATGAGTAACGCATCTGCCTCAAGTGTAGGCTGATCGAGTAATTCAACCATCCACTTTTCATGTTCACGGTAAAAACGCTTAACGTGTGTTCCCGTGCGAATGCGCACACCTACTCGCTCAGCCTCCTGCACAAAACAATCGATAATCGATTGGGATTTATCGGTTGTTGGAAATACACGACCATCATCCTCCGTCTTCAATGCCACACCACGCTGCTCGAGCCAGTCGAACATATCTCCGGGTTGAAATGCATGAAAGGGGCCGAGTAATTCTTTCGCACCGCGAGGATAATTCTTCACCAATTGTTTCGGCTCGAAACAGCCATGCGTCACATTGCATCGGCCGCCACCACTCACCTTCACCTTGGCCAGCAGATGCTGCGACTTCTCGATGATCGTTACCTCCAGCTCATCATTGGCTGCAGCAGCATTGATTGCTGCAAAGAATCCTGCAGCGCCTCCACCGATGACCACCAATGAACGTTTCATGCGGCGAAGATAACATGCGTACTTTGCCCCCAAATGAAACGCATCGGTTTACTCTCCGACACCCATGGCTTTCTGGATGAAGCCGTGTTCCGTTACTTCGAGCAGTGCGATGAAATTTGGCATGCAGGTGACATCGGCGACGAGTCCGTAATTAATGCACTGGAAGCCTTCAAACCCTCGCGTATTGTTTTTGGCAACATCGACGGCACGCAGATCCGTAAGCGCACACTCGAACATCTGCGATTCAATTGCGAAGGACTTGACGTGTGGATGACGCACATTGGCGGTCGCCCGGGCAACTACGCAACACCCGTTCGTGATGAATTAAAAGCCAATCCACCGGGCCTATTTATCTGTGGTCACTCGCACATCTGCATGGTCAAGTTCGACCCTGCCATTCGAATGATCTATATGAATCCCGGCGCTGCCGGAAAGCATGGATTTCACCAAGTGCGCACACTCCTGCGATTCGAAATTGAATCCGGCAAAGTGCAAAACGCAGAAGTGATTGAGCTCGGTAAAAGGGGTGAGGGGTGAGGGGTGAAGGGTG
>JBKCDO010000077.1:0-9914 GCA_046304755.1 Flavobacteriales bacterium | reverse complement strand
CCCACTGGATTGCCCCGTGTGCGACCAAGCCGGTGAATGTGACTTGCAAAACCTGGCTTACGACAATGGTAAAGCCGGAACGCGCTACGAATTCCCACGTCGTGAGTTTGAACGCATCGACATTGGTGACAAAAGTCAAGTGCACATGAACCGCTGTATCCTCTGTTAACGTTGCGTGAAAACAGCGGACCAGGTAACGGATGGACGCGTCCACGGCGTCATCAATCGCGGTGATGTGGCTGAGATTTCTACCTATATCCAAAACGCTATCGACAACGACTTCTCGGGCAACATGATTGATGTATGTCCCGTTGGAGCGCTCACCGATAAAACATTCCGCTTCAAGAGCCGCGTGTGGTACACCAAGCCGATGGATGCGCACCGCAATTGCACCAAGTGCTCCGGCAAGGTGCGCTTGTGGTACAAAGGTGAAGAGGTATTGCGTGTGACCGGTCGTCGCGATCAGTTTGGCGAAGTGACCGACTGGATTTGCAACGAGTGTCGCTTCGATAAAAAGAAAACCAGTGACTGGACCATCGAAGGTCCGGCGCACATCGATCGCGACTCTGTTGTTTCAGCCAATCACTACGAAAGTTTGAAGGCACTGAAAGCCGATATCGATCGCCAGCGCAAGGCATTGCCACATGGCGAAAAAGTTAACCTCGGTCATGGCGCACTTGACCCCAACAATCAATAAGAAACAGAACAAGCGACTGCTATGGATGCAATGCTGATTTATAAACTCATTCTCTGCGTAATTGTATTCGTCATCTCATTGGGAATGGCGGCTTACATGACCTGGGGCGAACGCAAACTCGCGGCTATTCTGCAAGACCGTGTTGGTCCGGATCGCGCCGGCCCACTGGGATTGCTTCAACCCATCGCCGATGGCGTGAAAATGTTCATGAAGGAAGAAATGCTTCCGGGAAAATCCAATCGTTTTCTCTTCATACTGGGTCCGTGCCTTTTCATGGTGACGGCCTGCATGACAGGAGCCGTGATTCCCTGGGGAAGCGGATTTACCATTGGTGATGTTACCTATCCGATGCAAATTACCGATATCAATATCGGACTGCTTTATTTGCTGGGTGTAGTCAGTATCGGTGTCTATGGAATCATGATCGGAGGTTGGGCTTCGAACAACAAATACTCACTACTCGGTGCCCTGCGCGCATCCTCGCAGATGATTTCTTACGAAGTAGCAATGGGACTGTCGCTTATCGCACTGGTGATGATGACTGGCACGCTGAGCCTCGGTGAAATTTCGCGCCAACAAGATGCAGGTTTAGCGAACGTGGTATATCAGCCTCTCGGCTTTCTCATTTTTATCATCTGCGCGTTTGCTGAAACGAACCGTGCACCGTTTGACTTACCCGAATGCGAAAGCGAATTGGTGGGCGGATACCACACCGAGTATTCTTCCATGAAGCTCGGATTATTCCTGTTCGCGGAGTACATCAATATGTTCATCAGTTCAGCGGTAATGGCCACACTCTACTGGGGTGGCTACAACTTCCCCTTCCAACATGAACTTGGTCTTGATGGCAACACGCTGGCCATTCTTCAAACAGTGGCTTTGTTCGCGAAAATCATCATCTTCATTTTCATCTTCATGTGGGTTCGCTGGACGTTACCGCGTTTCCGCTATGACCAACTGATGCATTTGGGATGGCGCGTACTACTGCCCCTTTCGCTGGCCAATATTTTCATCACCGGCATCGTGATGTACTTCATGGGCAAATTGAATTAATCGAACAACCACTGCATTACTCCATACAATGGCATTAACGAATCGATCGAAAACAGTCACCGTCAGAGAACTCACCTGGAGTGAGAAGCTCTACTTGCCTGCAATTTTCAAAGGAATGATGATCACCTTCAGTCACCTTTTCAAACGCACTCCCACGATCAAGTATCCGGATGTGCAGCGTGAAATGGCGCCGGTGTATCGCGGACAACACGTGCTCAAGCGCGACGAGGCAGGGGCTGAACGCTGCACTGCATGTGGCTTGTGTGCCGTTGCTTGTCCGGCTGAAGCCATCACCATGGAATCTGCCGAGCGCAAAAAAGGAGAAGAAAGCCTCTACCGCGAAGAGAAATACGCCAGCATTTACGAGATCAATATGCTGCGCTGCATCTTCTGCGGATTGTGCGAAGAAGCATGTCCGAAAGAAGCCATCTTCCTCACAGACCGCATCGTACCTTCTTCCTTCACACGTGGCGAAGAAGTATTCGGCAAAGACAAACTGGTTGAGACAAAAGACAGTCCTATCGATGTTACCAAGCGTCAGCGTCCGGAAGTCATCGAGTTTAAAAAAGACAAACGTCACTACCACAACCGCACTTACTTGGATGCGAAACCAATCGCCAACAAACACCATTAATCACTAAACCACCTATTCCAAAATCATGCTCTCCGAATATGCTTTCTGGTTTTTATCATTCGTCGCAGTCTTTAGTGCTGCCGGAATGATATTCACCAAAAACCCGGTGTACAGTGTGCTATCGCTGATCATTACGTTCTTCGCGGTAGCCGGTCACTACTTCTTACTAGGCGCACAGTTTCTGGCAGCGGTGCACATCATCGTGTATGCCGGCGCCATCATGGTGTTGTTTCTCTATGTCATCATGATGCTCAACTTGAATAAACTGGAAGAAGAAAAACGCAATCTCTGGTCGAAAGCCTTAGGCGTTGCTGCGGGTGGAATCCTAATGTTTGTGCTACTGGCAGCAGTGCAGCGCACCGATGAACTCAACAGTATTACTGCAGGCGATTACAACGCTGCCATGGGTTCAACACAAAACCTGGGTAATGTACTCTACCGCGAATTTTTGCTTCCCTTCGAATTGGCCAGTGTACTCTTCTTAGGTGCAATGGTTGGAGCGGTTTACTTATCTAAAAAAGAACTTGCCTGATGGAACTCTATCATAACATCACAATCAATCATTACCTGGGCCTAGCCGCTGTGCTGTTTGGCATGGGTGCGCTGGGTATCCTGTTTCGCAGAAATGCCATCATCATGTTTATGTGCATCGAACTTATGCTCAATGCCGTGAACATCTCACTTGTGGCTTTCTCAAAAATGTGGAATCATACCGATGCACAAGTGTTCGTGTTTTTCATCATGGTGGTTGCTGCTGCTGAAGTTGCCGTTGGTCTTGCCATTCTCATGATGCTCTACCGCAACACGCACACCACCGATACCTCTGTACTCAACAAATTGAAATTCTAATCGGCATGGAAAAACTCGTTACACTCATACCGCTCTTTCCGCTTGCCGGATTTCTCTTTATCACCTTCCTGGGTAAAGGACTTACTAAGAATTTCATTGGAGGCGTAGGATCAAGTGCGATTCTTCTATCGTTCATTGTTTCTGTGCTCGTATTCACCACGCAAATGCATGGCGCACATCCGACCGTAGTGAAAGCCTTCGATTGGATTACCGCCGGATCACTCGACATTGATATCGCATTTCTGGTGGATCCGCTTTCGGCGATATACCTGCTCTTCATTACCGGTGTTGGATTTTTAATTCACCTCTACTCCATCGGTTACATGCACGAAGATGAAGGCTTCAATCGCTTCATCGCCTACCTGAATTTGTTTGTGTTCTTCATGCTTATCCTCATTCTGGGTGATAGCTATCTGACCATGTTTGTGGGCTGGGAAGGCGTAGGTCTGTGTTCATTCATGCTGATTGGATTCTGGTACAAAGACATGAAGAATAATGACGCTGCGAAGAAGGCGTTCATCGTCAATCGTATCGGTGACCTCGGTCTTATCCTCGGCATGTGCTTGCTCTTCGCTTACAGCGGCACCTTGCGATATGACGAACTCTTCATCTCAGAACGTGCAATTGGTGGATTGCCCACAGATGTAGCCACAGCCATTGGTATTCTTCTGTTTATCGGTGCGATGGGTAAAAGCGCGCAAATACCATTGCACACCTGGCTTCCTGATGCTATGGCCGGTCCGACGCCTGTGTCGGCACTCATCCACGCTGCAACGATGGTAACAGCAGGTATCTATATGGTTGCCCGCAGCAGCAACCTCTATGCGATGACCGAAACCGCAGGTGATTTGATTATGTGGGCCGGTATCCTGACATCGCTGCTGGGTGCTACAATCGCGCTCACTCAAAATGATATCAAAAAGGTACTCGCCTATTCTACAGTATCGCAACTTGGACTCATGTTCGTTGCACTGGGAATGGGTGCCTATAGCACCGCCATCTTCCACGTGATTACTCACGCTTTCTTCAAGGCTCTCTTGTTCTTAGGAAGTGGATCAGTAATCCACGGTATGGGTGGAGAACAGGATATTCGTCGCATGGGTGGTTTGAAAAAACACATGCCGACAACGCATCTCACTTTCCTTATCGGAACGATTGCGATTGCCGGTATTTTCCCGTTCGCGGGTTTCTTCTCGAAGGATCAAATCATAGCGGTTGCTTTTGAAGAAAACAAACTAATGTTCGTGCTTGGTTTGGTCGTGAGTGCATGCACCGCCTTCTATATGTTCCGCTTGTATTTCCTGACCTTCACCGGCAAGTTCCGTGGAACGCATGATCAAGAGCATCACCTGCATGAGTCACCGGCGGTGATGACCATTCCGTTGGTGGTATTAGCAGTGCTTTCCGTAGTCGGTGGTTTCATCGGACTTCCTCACGCGGTAGGTGAATCCATGCACATGCATTGGCACTGGCTCGACCATTACCTGGAAGGCACCGTAGTGATGCCTGCCTTGCACATGGATTTGAACACAGAAATCATGTTGATGCTTACCGCAACGGTCATCGCCATCGGTGGAATCTATTACGCCTGGTTGATCTATGCAAAGCGTGGAGAACAAGCCTTGGAAGACAAGCAGATTACTGCTGCCTCTCACAAATTGCTATTGAATAAATACTGGTTCGACGAATTGTATAACGCCATTATTCGCAAGCCCGTTGACGCCATCAGTGCGGCATTGAATAAGGTTGTTGAACCTAAAATCGTTGACGGACTAGTTGAAACAACAGCTGCTTCGCCGGATGCAGCGGGTAGCAAATTGCGCCTGCTTCAATCGGGTAGCTTGTTCTTCTATATCCTTCTATTCATCACCGGACTTATTGCACTTCTCCTCTATATCTAAACCGTATGCTCACTCTTCTTCTCTTAGCTATACCTCTTCTCGGCGCAGGATTACTCTTCGCCGGAGGCGCAAAAAATGCGCGAACCATTGCACTGTCTACCGGTGTTGTGGAGCTCATCGCGGTGCTTGGTGCCTGGGGATTAACCGCAAAAGGACAAACTGAACTGCTCAGCTTTGATCGCGAGTGGATTGGCCCGCTCGGCATTTCATACGCTTTCACTTTGGACGGCATCAGCATGGTCATGGCGCTGCTCGTGGCTTTGCTCTTGCCGCTGATTGTGTACGCATCATTCAACCGCACCTTCAAGCATCCGCATTATTTCTATGGCCTCATGATGCTTATGGCGGCCTCCATGCTGGGCGCATTCACCACCACCGATGGCTTGATGTTTTATGTGTTCTATGAATTCGCGCTCATCCCTATTTATTTTATGATTTTGAATTGGAGTGAACACCCGAATAAATCAGCTATTACGCTCAAGTTCTTTATCTACACACTCTTTGGCAGTCTATTCATGTTGGTGGCATTGCTGTATCTCTACAACACCGCCGGATCATTCAACATGGAAGCACTCTACGCTGCAGGTCGCTCGATGTCGGCCGGTGAGCAAGGTTGGTTATTTGCCGGTTTCTTCATTGCGTTTGCTGTCAAGATTCCTGTATTCCCATTGCACACCTGGCAGCCTTCAACCTATGATGCTGCGCCAACTGCAGGAACGATGTTGCTCGCCGGTATTATGCTGAAAATGGCTACCTACGGATTGATGCGTATTGTAGTTCCTGCTCTTCCTGAAGGCGTCGCAGAATATGGTACCTGGGCGTTAGCACTTTCTGCCATCAGCGTTCTTTATGCTTCAGGTATGGCTATCGCACAGCAACGTTACAAGTTGTTGCTGGCCTGGTCTTCTATCGCTCACTTGGGAATCTTGAGCGCAGGTATTCTCTCGGGCAATGCTCAAGGCCTTCAAGGCGGTGTGATGGAAATGCTCTCGCACGGTATTCTATCCGTTGCGTTATTCTTCGTTTACGACATTATTGAAAGCCGACTCAACCACGATCAGATGGATAAAATGGGTGGAATTCGCGAAGTGAATCCACTCTTTGCGTTTTTGTTCTTTGCGCTTGTCATGGGCTCTGTAGCGCTTCCACTGACCAGCGGCTTTGTGGGTGAATTCTTATTGATCCTTGGTTTCTACCAAGTGAGCCCGTGGCTCACTGCCATGGCGGCGCTGACTGTTGTGCTCGGTGCTGTTTATATGCTGCGCGCCTTCCAGGTGATGATGCTTGGCTCGGCTTCCGAAAGCATGCGTCAATTCGCGCCACTTACACGTCATGAGAAAACCGTGCTGAGCATTTGTGTAGCACTGGTGATTATCCTGGGAGTTTATCCCGACCCTATCCTTTCTCTTGCTAATCCAACTGTTGAAACTCTCTTACAAGGCCTTAACCGATGAAAGAACTTTTAATCATTTCCCTTTTAGGCATCGCCGTGCTTGCGCTCGACGTCATGAAAATGCGCAAACTCGTCATGCCACTCGTTGTGCTCGGTTTGCTTGGGCTTGTTGGAGTCAGCATTGCCGATTGGGGTCGCAATGAAATTCCCTTCGCCCAATACGGCGGTATGCTTCTGTTTGACAACACCGCGCTCGCTTTCACCATTGTCTTCGCCCTACTCGGCGTGTTTTGGGTAACCCTTGCCGGAGATCACTACACGGCGTCGTCTTCGAAGCGAACCGACATATTTGCGCTTGTCCTCTTCAGCATGTGTGGAGCAGTTGTGCTCTCAGCGTATACGAATCTTGTGATGCTCTTCTTAGGAGTTGAAATCTTATCGATACCCGTTTATGTGCTTGCAGCCAGTAATCGTAAAAACGTGTTGAGTAATGAATCCGGATTTAAATACTTCTTCCTCGGATCGCTGGCATCAGCCGTGTTGCTGTTTGGAATTTCTTTAACCTACGGTTCGGTGGGTTCATTCGAACTCTCAGCAATTGCGCAACACCTCGAGGGTGGATATTACAGCCCAATGCTCTTGATTGGAACTGCTATGCTACTCATTGGTTTCACCTTCAAAATCTCCGTTGCACCGTTCCATTTCTGGGCTCCCGACGTTTATCAAGGCGCACCAACACCCGTTACTGCTTATATGGCCACTATCGTGAAAGGAGCCGCGTTTGCCGGTATGTATAAACTCTTCGGCTCAGCTCTGCAGCCGCTGCCTACCTCCTACATCACAGCCATGGTACTGATGGCCGGATTGACGTTGATTGTCGCGAACCTCATGGCTTTGGTTCAAACCAACGCCAAGCGCATGCTTGCATTCTCGGGTGTATCGCATGCAGGCTTCATGCTCGGCTTTATCATCGCAGCCTCGACGACTCCACCCATTTATTTGATGTATTACACGCTGACCTACGGAGTAGCCAGCATGGTGGCATTCTTCATCGTGCAACAAGTGGCGGCAATTCAAGCAGAGGATGATTCGGTGGATGCCTTCAAAGGCCTCATCAAACGCAGCCCGGTGATGGCTGTCAGCATGACCATTGCGCTGCTCAGCATGGCGGGTATTCCACCATTGAGCGGGTTTTTGGCGAAGTACTACGTCATCACCAATATGATTGCCCATGAACACATGGCGCTGGTGATTATCATGATTTTGACCTCTGCAATCGGCGCGGTGTATTACCTCAAACTCATCGCACACATCTTCACACCCATTGAAAATGCCGGTCGCATCATGATTAGCGATACCATGCGACGCATGTTCATCGTTCTCTCGCTGTTGACGATTGTATTGTTCTTTGCGGCAAGCCTGTTGGAACTGCTGTAGTGAAAGGGTGAAGGAGTGAAAGGGTGAAGGAGTGAAGGGGTGAAAGGGTGAAATAGTGGCCCCACAGCAACCATTTCACCCTTTCACTCCTTCACCATTTCACTAATTTATGGTCTTCAAGACATCGAACAAAACAACGCTTGCACCACCATGCAACTATAAATTTTTCCGCTGTCCTTAATAATTAAAAGTCAATCCAATCGAAGGAGCAACAGCAACCGATCGACTCGCCAGATTATTCAGCGACGTGGAAGTATGCTTTTGCAATGAAACAGGACAAATGACATCCAACATAAGTGTTTCGTTCAGCATATAACTGATGGAGGGTGCCAATCGAATACTTAAGAAATTTGCGTAGCGCTTATTCGCTTGAGAGTATTCTAAAACGGTAGAGGCATCCTTTAATAACCGTCCGTTCTGACCTACAACAAACGAATAGCTCGCACCTGCGTTCATGCCCAAGCGCAGACAACCGAAATCTTTAAACACCCCCATTTGCAGCGGGAATGTCAAGACATCAGCACTATTATGATGCTTGATGGTTCGTATGTTCTGCGCCAGCACATCAGACTGATTAATCCGAAGTGTCGTATCCGACACAATAACTTTATCAAAACGATCCTGCCAATTCATGTATTGAATTCCGGCGTTTATGTGCCAGTGTCTACCCTGTTTTATTCGAATGGCTCCTCCAGCCAGATAGCCCACTTCCGGCGAAATGTCTGCGTTCAGACTATCCACTAATTCGTTTCCTTCACCTATGAACTTGTGCTGCACAAACAAGGATCCGGCATAACAGCTCCACGGTAAGTGTTTGTCCTGTGGAATGCTCTGAACTTCATTTTTCGCTGTCACGTGAAGATTAATTGGCGAAGGGAGAATCGAAAATAGAGAGGCAGGCAAAAATTGTAAATACTGCACAACTTCAACCTCTGATGGATTCGACACTACCTCATGAGGTGCAGCAATCGAGTTGCCGATTTGGCTTGAAGCATCGCTGATCTCCTTATCCTTTGATTTATTCTTTCTATTCACTGGAGAGGCGTTGAGGTCACTTATGCTAGCGGCTGAACTTATCAACTGCAATTGGGTCGGTCTTTCCTTCCCAACAGCCTGATTTTCGAATACTCTCTCACTTTCGATTTCACCATTCTTGCCGCCTGTCAAACCACCTCGTGTTTGGTTTATAGTCAACGTCAAATCTTGATTCATCGAGTTTACCTCCGAAACAGACTGCGTAGCCTGACCAACTATGGAGTCCTCTTCTGACGTCTGAAGATAACCTTCGCCGGTGTTTTTCACAGCTGACGTTTCCGACAAGTTTGTCTTCCCCTCAACCACATGGTCAGCAGCATGCTGCATATTCATCATATAGGCAACGACAACACCTACGAAAAGCAAACTACCTAGCAGGCATGCGAAACGTCTTCTTGAGCTTCTCATAGATGAACTAACGGTTGAATTCGAATGCGCAATAGAATTCCACAATGCCTCGCTATCGAGGCCCTCCATGGATTGCGATTGCGATAATCTCTTCCTAATTTCATTTTCAAACTTTTCCATGAATCAACTTATTATATAATTGACATCACCAACGAGTGTACTCAGCCCACTTGGCTTTTCGTTTATCCATGCTCTTGCTCTGGCCAATCGTTTCCTACTTAATTCGGTGCTTATGCCGAGCATAGCAGCAATTTCATCATGACTGAATCCCTCTACCACAAACAACATGAAAACCTCATAGAACTTTTCCGGCATTTGTCTGAGAAATTGAACAAGATCCTCATCGTTCATCGCCCCCTCTGCTTCAGCCGCAACAGATCTTTCATGCTTAACCGCGTTAAATTCGAAAAAACGGTTGCTTCTGTTATTCTGCTTTAAGCAATTATTAATCACAATGCGACTACACCAGGAATGTATCGCTCCCCTCTCCGCATTATACTGAGCAAT
>JBKCDO010000076.1:0-12659 GCA_046304755.1 Flavobacteriales bacterium | reverse complement strand
TCCAAAAAAGACAAAGCCGGTATAGCGCATTCCCTCTTGCTCAAGGCCGCGAATAGTCGGTTTCACAACTTGCTCCTCAACCTTTCGCATGAACGTCTCATCAGCAAAGGAAACCGGGCTCACCGCGCCCATTCCCCCCGTATTCAATCCTGTATCTCCTTCTCCAATACGCTTATAATCTTTGGCTTCGGGCAACAGGACATAGTTTTTTCCATCGGTCAGTGCAAACACGGAAAGTTCTATTCCCGTCAAAAACTCCTCAATGACTACGCGCGCACTGGCAGCTCCGAACTGTCCATCCAACAACGTCTTCAGCGCATCCTTTGCCTCTTGCAACGACGATAAAATCAACACTCCCTTTCCCGCCGCCAATCCATCGGCCTTCAGGACATAAGGCGCCTCCAGCGTCTCCAGAAAAGCCTTTCCTTCTTCGAGCTGGTGAGCATGAAACGTAGCATAGCGTGCCGTTGGAATACCATGGCGTGCCATAAACTGCTTGGCGAAATCCTTACTGCCTTCGAGCTGCGCAGCGTGTTTATCGGGACCGACAAACTTCACTGCACTAAGCGCTGCGTCCGTGTAAAAGAAATCCGCTAGTCCCTCCACCAACGGCACTTCCGGACCAACAAGTACAAGCTGTATGTGATGTTCGATAACGAGTTGTTTGATCGCCTGAAAATCACTCAGCGAACAGTTCAAGTTTGTGGCAACCTGCGCTGTACCGGGATTTCCGGGTGCAACGAACAACTTGCCCAGCAATGGACTTTGTGCAATCTTCCAAGCCATGGCGTGCTCTCGGCCTCCCGAACCTAAAACCAATACATTCATAACAGAATTTTGCAGCAAATTTCAAGGGTTTAAGAAAACGGCGACGCTTCTTTTTTTAAACATTACACCACGATTGATTACACCAGAAAATCCACGCCGTCGTATTTGGTGACGAGCTGTTCGAGCTTCCGGAAAATCAAATCGGGATCCGCTGTGGTAACCAGTTCCATGCGATCCTCTTTGAAATGAGGAAGACCCTTGAAATAATTGCTGTAATGACGGCGCATTTCGAGAACTCCTAATACCTGCCCCTTCCATTTCATCGAAAACTCGAAGTGCTTGCGACACGCTTCCACACGCATAGCGATGGTGGGTGGAGGAAGCTTAGTTCCCGTTTGCACGTAGTGCTTGATTTCATTAAAAATCCAGGGATAGCCGATACTGGCACGGCCTATCATAATACCATCAACACCATATCTGTTTTTGTACTCAACCGCTTTCTCCGGAGAATCAATATCACCATTACCAAACAACGGAATGCGCATGCGGGGGTTTTCCTTAATCTTAGCGATTAGCGTCCAGTCTGCAGAGCCTTTGTACATCTGCACCCGTGTTCTGCCATGCACCGTCAGCGCCTGTATTCCGATGTCCTGCAAGCGCTCAGCCACTTCTACCACGTTCTTGCTCTCCTCGTCCCAACCCAAACGTGTTTTTACTGTGACAGGAAGTTTTGTAGCCTTGACAATAGCTTCCGTCATCGAAACCATCTTCGGAATATCCTTTAAGATGCCCGCGCCCGCACCCTTACAAGTTACCTTACTCACGGGGCATCCGTAGTTAATGTCGAGCAGATCGGGGTTTGTGGATTCGATAATCCCCGCGCACTTCACCATGGTTTCGGTATCGCTTCCGAAGATCTGCACCCCGATAGGACGCTCATATTCGAAAATATCGAGCTTCATTCTGCTCTTGGCGGCATCGCGAATCAATCCCTCACTGCTGATGAATTCCGTGTACATCATATCCACTCCGTTTTCCTTGCACACCAGGCGAAAGGGCGGATCACTGACATCCTCCATCGGCGCTAAAAGCAATGGAAAGTCAGGGAGTGTTATAGATCCAATCTTAATCATTTCGGCGGCGCAAAGATACTTTGCTTACTTTGTATCATGAACTCACTCATGAAAGGACTTTCTGCCGGACCGCAATTCATCCTCTTTTGCGCACTGACACTCACCTGCGTTGGCTTAGGAACCATCATTGCTATGGGCGTTGGAACAGCGGTGTTTGCAATTCCGCTGGAAGAATTGCCGGGGGTTTTATCCAATCCGGAAACTGATCATGCCGGTGCACTTATCTGGATGAATAACATCACGCAACTCATCGGATTCGGCATGCCGGTGTTGGCTTATCTACTCTTGTTTGGCAATGCCAACGTGCACAATCTCATGCTCAAGAAACCCTCAATGCTCCTGATTATTGCGCCCATCTTGATGCTGTCGGCAACACCATTAATTGACTTGTCTACGATAATCAACAAATGGCTAATCCCTGTTGGATCCTCGCTGGAAGCGGCTTTCAAACCAGCCGAGGAACTCGCCGAACGAATGACGATTATGTTTCTGGACCCACAATCAGGAATTAGCGCGGGTGTCGTATTTCTGAGCATTGCCATCATACCGGCTATCTGCGAAGAGTTGCTTTTCCGTGGCGTGTTGATGCCGCTTTTAGCGAAAATGACACGGAACATTCATGTCGCTATATGGATTACCGCAGCGCTCTTCAGTTTGATTCACATGCAGTTTTACGGTTTCCTGCCCCGCATGCTCATGGGTGCTGTATTGGGGTACCTGGTCATTTGGAGCGGGAGTTTGTGGACGGCTATTTTGGCGCATTTCATCAACAACGCTACTGCTTTCTTACTGTTTCAATGGTACGGCACGCTTGAAACACCGGAAAACAGTGTGATCAGTTCAATCCCTTTTTACCTGATCGCGTCAGCCCTTTTTATAGGACTTATTCTCTGGAACCGCAAACACAGCAAATGGCCCTGGATGAGTTTTGAGTACCTCGGGGTATCAGAAAAACCACTGGGCTAGATTGACTCAGCGGCTAACAGTAGCGAGAGCCATTGCAAATCTTCAGGAGTAGTGATTTTGATGTTCTCGCGATTACCCTGCACCAGCTCGATGCGCTCTCCCATCGCTTCAACCACTGAAGCATCATCGGTAAATCCAACCTGATAATCCTGCAGAAATGCTTTGCGCAATAGTGTTAAGTTAAAACATTGCGGCGTTTGGATAATGCGCAGCGTTGAACGGTCGATGCTGTGATTCCCTGCTGCATCCATCACACGCATGCTATCATTCACAGAAATAGCCGGCACTGCATTTCCCTTTTGAAGCGCTGTTGCATAGCATCGCTCAAGCGTGTCAACACTGACCATAGGGCGCACGGCATCGTGAATACCTATGACGGAGTCGTCATTATCTTTTATAGACTCAACTGCCTTCTGTACAGGAAAAAAACGCTCGCTTCCTCCCAAGACAACCTCATGAGGCGCAGTAAAACCATGCTGCTCGCAAAGTGAACGCCACATCGAAACATAATCAGCATGCAACACCAGGACTATTCGAATAGCAGCATCAAACTCCAGAAAACGATATAACGTATGCATTAGAATCGGCTTGCCTCCGACTTCCAAAAACTGCTTTGGAATCGGCGCCCCCATGCGCATTCCGCTTCCGGCAGCCACTATGATTGCATACCTGCTCATTCGTTGGTAAACATAAAAAACAAACCCCGCAATTGCGGGGTTCGTTTTCGTTAGTGAAAAATCTTATTTTGAGAACGCACGGCTAAACAGAGGTGCGCCTTGATTTTCAATCGAAAGCGTGTATACTCCTTTGCTCCAGGTTGACGTGTCAAAGGTTTCCAAATGTCCGCTGGATGCAACGAACGTCCGTGAATGAATCAATCGACCCTGCGCATCAAAGACACGCGCGTTGACCATAGAGGTCTCAACACCCGAGGCAGTCAACTGAATTTCGTTGGCTGTCTGAGCGAAACCAAACGGAGCGTTATTCTCCATCTCCTGATTGCTTAAGACAAGCGCTGCCACATTCACTACACCTGAGGCTGTAACAGGGCAAACACCATCGCACGTCACCTGATAAACAATAGAAGCATCCGTTGTTGTCTCAAACTGAACGCTATTGCCGGCGACTTGCATTCCATTCGATAACGTCCAATTGATGGAGGCCGGCTGCGCCGTTTCCGCATTCAGTGTGACAAGAGCAGTTTCATCACTCAACATCGAAACCACCGGAATGATAGTCCCGATAGCGTTGGCGTCCTCATCGCGCAAGTCAACATGAAGAACTTCATTGGAGCAGGTAGTGTATACCGAGAGCTCGTATACATCCGCATTCAACCCTTCCACCATGGCTTGAGCGCCCTCTACTTCGCCGCTGCGAACAACTTCACCGGCACTATTGCGCAAATCATAGGTAAACCAGTTGGCGTTTTCGACTTCGAAAGAAATCATACCGTCTGTGCCTTGATTACATTCCACCGCATGTGAGCCTGAGATTAATGTGTTCACTTCCATTGGCTCTTCAACATTCACCAACATTGATGAGGTACCGCAGATGTCATTCGTCACTTGAAGCAAATACTGACCTGCCGTGAGATGGTCAAATGTTGTTGAAGCAGAAGCCAGGTATTCAAATCCTTCGGTAGCGCTCAACGACACCGACCAATTTCCGCTTGGCAGACTCACATCAACAGTACCATCGGTGGCACCGTGACACGTTGCCGGGGTAACTACAGCAGTTACAGCAGGGGTGCTGCGAATAACCAGGCGCTCACCAAAGAAAGGCTCATTGGTGGTAATCGTCATCGTTGCCCCTGTGGTCAGTTGCATAGATTCGCCTGTGATCATATCATAAACCATTAGACATGCACCAAGGGGAAGCTGCTGCGTTTCGATTACAGAGAATGTATAAGTTCCGGCCTCCGGCATTTCCAACATCACCGGAATTTCAATAGCACCATCAAAAGGACGTGCATCCTGAGCCAAAGGCGCTCCTTCAGCCATTAAAGTCATTTCTACCGCTGACTCAACAGGGCTCTGTAAGTCGGCCACATCGAAATCATCATAACCCGCATTGGCTGCACTATCGAAAACGAGCATACTCTCATCGGCGTTCATGCCTTTGGCAAAACGCAGGGCAACAAAGGAATTGTCCGAATCACCGCTGCGCTCGAACGCCGCTCCCGTATTCGTTTTGTGGGTTTCTTGACAAACCAGGTTTTGACCTGTCGCATTCACCTTCACCATGAAACCTTGGCTGTGGGCGATGTAACGCGAAGCCGTTCCGGTGTTTGTTGTTGCATTTCTGAACTTATAGGTATTGCTCTGATAATCGAACACGTAATACACCTTAGGACCGGAAAGCGAGGCAGAACAAAGGTTCCAGTCGATTTCAGACGGATATGGGTTAGCAATAAGGTTCCAGCCATAGTCAAAAATTCCTCCGGGAGATGTCACCGTATAACTCAACGGAATAGAAACCTGGCCCGTTTGAATCGTTCCGGTATTATCAAGGTTTTGCGCCGCGCCGGCCAACCAGACATAATAACCGCGGTTGATCTCGATGCTGTTAGTCACGTTCGTTGCGCCTGTATACCCGGTGTTCATTGTACCGGAAACAGTTTCATTGTAGTACTGAATATTATTGAACCCATAGGAAGGATAATCCGAACCGGGGAATCCGGTAGTCAAGATGTCATCATTCCACATGGCAATAGTTTGGCCCTGAATTGGACAACCCAAGTTGAACCAATAACCTTGATTGCTCGGAATGGAAGGAATGTAGCGTTGTAAAATGACATCTCCGGAAATTGAAGCACCAGCTTTTATTTCACCAATTGAAGCGGAACCTGTAGAAGTTGAAATCAGTGTCAAGCCTCCGGGAGATGTTTGTAACGTTCCCTCTTGCAGCGACACTAAACCGGTCGCCGATACTGCTGACGGACTAAGCGTAACGCTATTACCGTCATTGTCAATCGTTAGGTTATTAAACGTTGTCGGTGATGCTGCGCCGGCAAATCCGATGGTTTGAGCTGCCTGGCCTTTGAATACTACAGTAGATGTTCCCGCAGTGAAAGTGCCTTCGTTAATCCAGTTACCATGAACACGCATTTCGCTTGATCCTCCGAGTAAAGTAGCTCCTGAGCTTATCGTAATATCATTCAACAACCATGTGCCGGTCGCGGTAACCGTATTTCCGGATTGGATGACAAAGCGATCGTAGCGTCCGGCAACTACAGTCTGTGCTGCGCCGGTGGTTGTTGGGGACCAAATAGCGCCATTGGAGTTGCCTGTTGCACGACTATACCACAAGCGCTTACAGCCAGACTGAGCAACCAGCACATCATCAAAACGGAATAAATCAGAAGCTGCGGCCAAATATTTAAACCGCACACCGAAGTATTTCACAATCGGGAACGTAATGGCTCCTCCCGCTACATCTGTCCCGGTGCCAAGTGAAGTCAAATTATTGAACCCACCATTTGCATCCACACTCAAGCTCCAAGTACCGTCTTCATCCAAGATTACTTGAATACCAACGCGCGTTCCGCCATTAACGTTATCTACCCAATCAGTCGTTGAGTTGATGATAGGTGTTGAAGCATATGCACCGTCAGTGACACGATAGAGACGAATGTAGTCCGCGGTTCCGGCAGAAGGCAGCGAGCTCTGGTCAATAACCACGGCATACCCGTCAACAGATGAACTGTAAAGATTCGAATCATTTGCCGCAAGGAAAATCTGGAAATTATTGTTGGCACTGGCATCATTGGCGAAAGCCACTTCAAAACGCCATGCTGTTGTAATACCGGAAAGGTTGGCATCATCAATCGGATAAGCCAACGAAGATTGACCCGAAACAGCCTGTGAACTGTGACGGGCGGAATAAGCGCCCTCAATAGGAGATGTGGCGTTAGCGGTCCATGCCGTACCTGTTGTTTTCCATCCTGAAATTGAACCCGAATTGAAATCTTGATCAACAAGGTTTTCATACCCCGAATCATCATCGATTACGGTCAGTTGGAGTGTGTCAGCAGTTCCTACAAACGCGTTCGTACCGCCACTAGGATTTTCCAAACGGAAAAGTAATTCAGCGATGTCGTCGCACAGGGCATTATTCGCAGGGTCGATGTAGATGTACTTGGTCGCCGTCTGACCTGCCGCCCATGTCAATGTTTGCGTAGTATAGCTAGGAGCATACGCTGTTGTGGGATTTGGACCACCACCGGCACGGGTTGCATCGCCGTAAAGCACAATATCAATCGATGTGGCGCTGGTGCTTGACGGGTTTACAATGTCCACTCCAATGGCGAAATTCGAGGCCAGCGGCGCAGACTCATCCACTTGCCCGGTTGCCGCTCCATTAAACACCAGATAGGTATCCGGCGCCAACGCACGGAATCGGAAGCTATCGAATTCAGCAGCCACACGGCCTTCCGCAGTGTTGTCATGTATGGCCATGAAGCCAAAATAACCGTTCGTTGCCGGTGTATAGGTATTGTCCGTTGTTCCTCCCTGATTCACCGTAGCTAGCGATGCCACGCAGCTGTTTGGCGTTGGAGTTGATTGCGTATTACTTGAATTCGTTGGTAGCGTCGAAGTGTAAATCGTCCAAACACCCAATTGAGTGCGAACCACCTTGAAAGCAATACCGTAATCGGTGAGCGCACTAGGAATGCCGTTGCTGGAAGTGAAAACCGTTGTTGCTGTACCGTTGTCAATACGCTGTAAACGAATGTATGATGTACCGGTCTGGCCAAGTAAAATGCGATAGCCGTCTACAGTGGCAGACTCCAGGTTCGACTCATTGGCGTAAAGGTAAATAGCCTGCTGATTATTCGCATCCAAGTCAGAAGGAGCGCCTCCAACACCATCACGACCAACCCAGAAATACCACTCTTGCTGGGCATCCCATGAAGCTATCTGTGTGCTGATGTACTGTGTTCCCGAACCGGATGCCACGTTGAGCTTAACGGTAGAAGTACGATTAGCCTCGCTGCCGGTTAAACCGGATGTTGTTGAATTATTCGCTACCGTGTAATTCGCTGCATCGCCACTCCAGGTTGGGCTTGTGAAGTTCGCATCACCAAAATGATCGTTAACTTCATATTCAAAATATGCGCGAAAATTAGCTCCGCCGTTGTTAGAATATTTCGTATTAGAACAACCGCCTGCATCATCACCTGTAGCTTCAAAGTATACCTCAATGATATAAGTTCCGGAAGCTGTTAACCCCGAAAGCAAATTCAACGTTGCACCCGGAACACCGCGCCACTTCTGATCTCCGGCATTATTAACGTCCGGACCACATGCCCCGCCATTACAATCGGAAGCACCGAAATTGCAGCAAAAAGGAAGTGACAACGAGCTAAATGAAGGCGCTGTATCGCATGTTCTGTAGACGCGGTAACGCAAAGTCGCGGAGCATACATTTGATGCACCATTCTTGAATGTCAGCACCTCGGCAAAGTTGACCTCAATGGTTCCGCCGCTTGAATAGCGTCCAAAGTAATAGTGCTGAAAGTTTGGAGAAAGTCCGTCAAGCTGACAGTCGTAATAACCACCATTCACACTCAGACCGGATTTGTACAAATCCCACGCGGCGCTTGCTCCAAGTGAAGACAAAGCGAAACAAGCCGCCAACAGCATTTTCAATGTTTTCATACGTACATTCATTTTATTCACGCACAGTTTAGTTCTCGGTTTTTCAGGGGTCGCTAAGGTAAAGCGAAAAGCGCAGTACTACCAACATTTTTACGGTGATGTCCATTAAAAATGCATTTTTACAACTGCGCCTGATAATCAGACGATTAAAAAATGAAAGGTAGCCCGTCAGATTTTAAAATTAACACAGTCAAAATTCTCGGTAAAGTTTCCATAATACACCTTGCCTGTCATTGCATTCTGTCTACTTTTGTCCGCTTGCAAATTTTGCTAACCATGAAAAAACTTCTACTCTTGGCGGCTACCAGTGCAATCAGCGCAGCACTCGTCGCCCAAAACAATTGCGCCGACATTTTCATTTCCGAATATGTTGAAGGAACCTTCAACAACAAGGCAATTGAATTGTACAACCCAACCACACAGCCCATCGTTCTTGACGGAGTTTACTCCATGGGTCGCGACCGCGATGGCGCCGGTGTTCCGATGCTCGTTGGTCTTACAGGAACGATTCAACCTTTCGATGTGCGTGTTTTTGCTCTAGACAAGCGTGATCCAAACGGAACAGGCACTGAAGCGCCAATTTCAACAGAATTGGAAGCGGCTGCAGATACGTTCCTCAATCCCGTTTATGTTCAATCTGATTCGCCGATGTACTTCAATGGTGATGACGCCTTCGTGCTCGTGAAGAATGGCACTCAGATTTTGGATATCATCGGTGAAATCGGTTTTGACCCCGGAAGCGGCTGGTGGCAACCCGGCGACCCAAACACCCGCTGGTGGACAGTCGACAACACACTCATTCGTAAGCAAACCATCTTAGGTGGTGTAACTACTAATCCGGCAGAATTCGATCCATCACTCGAGTGGGATAGTCTTCCTGCAGACACCTACACCGAATTGGGTCAGCACATGTGTGATTGCCAAAGCTTATCTATCGGTGAGGAAAATACATCCGGTCTATTCACTGTATTTCCAAACCCCGTTCTGGAAAATTATTTCGCTTTGACAAGTGCACAACGCATTGCTTCTTTCCGCTTAATGAGTGCTGACGGTCGTCTGTTGGAAGAGCAAAAGCTCAACGATGTTCTTTACGCTAATATCACGCTTCCACAAGCGCAAGCTGGGGTCTATTACCTCGAAGTTGTATTTACGGATGGTAAAAAATCCGTCCAAAAAATTCTATCACGCTAATTCAAAAAAGCACCAATAGGGAAAGGGGTTTTTGACCCCTTTCTTTTGCACTAAATTTTGACATTAATGAGAAACATTCTTCTCGCCCTGCTCATCGTTGCCGGCTGCGCGGCAAGAGCTCAGTCATTTGTTTCCGGAGTTGTTCGCGACTCCTTGACCAACGAAGTGCTTCCGGGAGCATTCGTCCTTTATGGTGAAGGAAAAGGAAGTGCCACTGATATTGACGGGCAATACCGTATGGCTATTCCTAACGGCAGCTACACACTCAAGGCGACTTACGTAGGAATGGACGCTCAAGAAAAGAAAATTACTGTGGCCGGTAAAGATCTTATCGTTGATTTCTATCTCTCCACAGGCGCTACCATGACTGAGGTCAACGTGATCTCTGACATGGCTGTAGGCCGTCGCACCCCCGTTGCTTTCAGTGATATTTCTTCCATCAAAATCCGCGAAGAACTCGGTTCGCGCGATCTGCCGATGATTCTCAACACAACACCCGGCGTGTATGCGACACAATCAGGAGGTGGCGATGGCGATGCGCGAGTAAACATCCGTGGTTTCAATCAACGCAACGTTTCGGTGATGGTCGATGGCATTCCAATGAACGATATGGAAAACGGCTGGGTCTATTGGAGCAACTGGTTTGGATTGGATAATGTAACGCAGAAAACTCAAGTACAACGCGGTCTTGGCGCTTCTAAACTTGCTGTTCCCGCAATCGGTGGTAACATCAATATTCTCACCCAAGGCATTGAAGAAAAATTTTCCGTCCGGCTTTCTTCTGAATTGGGTAACAACAATAACATGCGCCAAGGTTTCGGAATCAACAGTGGCCGCCTAAAAGGAAACTGGGGCATCACCGCAGCCTTTTCCTACAAACAAAACGAGGGTTGGGTTGAGCAGTTGAATTCAGAGCAAATGTTCTATTTCCTGAAAATTCAAAAGCAATACGACAAACACAGCTTCTCTCTCTCGGCCATGGGCAGTCCGCAGGAACACGACCAGCGCCTGGGCCGAAATCGCATGTCATTCTATGATGTTGATTACGCATTGAACAACGGTATTGATACCACCGGCTATTACACGCAAAATGTACCTAACGACCGCGGACTGCGCTTCAACTCGGAATGGGGTTATTTATCGCGCAATCGGTATGATGCCGATGCTCCCGTCGAAGTGCAATCCGGTCGTAACAACTACTACCACAAACCCATTTTCAACTTCAAACACTTCTGGACACCGAATGAAAAATTCGCGCTGTCCAATGTGCTGTATGCCTCCTTCGGAAATGGCGGTGGCATGCGCCCCAATACTTCACTGCAAGACTCTACCGGTCACATCGATTTCCAATATATGTATGACAAGAACACGAAGACGTTTACAAACTTCCTTGGTGTTGTCATAACTCCGGCAAATCCAACCTACGTGGAAGACACCAGTAAATATGCTGCGTCATACTTTTTACAATCCAGCATCAACAACCACAAATGGTATGGCTTGTTATCAACGTTCAAATCGGAAGTGAATAATCAACTCGAGATTTCGGGCGGACTGGATGCGCGCTACTACACAGTTGATCGCTACCAGATTGTTTATGATTTGCTCGGAGCTGATTATGCCTTGATTGATAAAAAATCATCTGCAGAAAACCGGTATATCCAAGATCAAAACATCACGGAAGAATACGAAAACACTGCGTTGGGTAAGGTTGTCCGTCAAGAAGGCGACCGCATCAACTACAACATCACCAGCAACGTATTGCAATCAGGTTTGTTCTTACTGGCCGAATATTCCGGTGACAGCTACACGGCGTTCATCAATGCCACAGCATCGAATAGTCGCTACAACCGTGTTGATCACTTTGCTTTGAAAGATTCTCTGGGCAATGAAATCGAAAGCGGCTGGAAAAACTTCATGGGTGGAACGGTGAAGGCCGGTTTCAATTACCGCTTCAACAAACGCATGTCGGTGTTCGTAAACACCGGCTTTCTGTCACGCGCGCCCATGTTGGCCAACACATACTATAGCACCAGCTTGAGCACCTTCGATAATCTGCGCAATGAAGAAATTTCATCCGCAGAATGGGGCGCCAACTACAACACCAAAGCGTTCAAAGCAACGGTGAATGCTTACTACACCGTTTGGAATAACCGTCCTGTAACAGGCACACGTTCCAACGGCACCGAAAACTTCTACTACAATGTACCGGGCATGCGTGCGCTCCACCAAGGTGTTGAGTTGGATGCCGAATGGAATATCAGTAAATTCATAGGTGTGGAAGGCGTGTTATCGGTTGGCGATTGGCGATGGAAATCTCAAGCTACCGCTTATGTGACCGATGAAAATGGAAACACGGTCGGCGCACCCATCACCTTCGATGCACGCGATGTACGCGTTGGTGACGCGGCGCAATTCCAGACCAGTTTTGCCACACGTATTGCCCCTGTGAAAGGGTTGTATTTCAAACCGCGCATTACATACTTCGACAACAACTTCGCAGAGTTCAATCCGGATGCACTCACGGGAGAGAACGGTGGAAAACAATCCTGGAAGATGCCCGCTTACTACATGATTGATTTGAGCATGGGTTACTCACGCGACCTCAGTGAAAAATACAATTTGGCTGCGCGCATCAACCTCATCAATTTGACGGACGCTGTATTCGTTACGGATGCGCTCAACAACGAGTTTGGTCCAACCTACGATGCTTCTTCTGCCGGCGTTTATTACGGCATGGGCTTCCGCTGGACTGCAGGACTTACGCTTACGATTCATTAAACCTCTTTTAGAACCATAATTCATGTTATCAATGAAAACAACAATTCAAACACTGATGATGCTCGTGATGTTGGCTGTTGCGCAAACAGTATCATCGCAAGCTGTTTTACCAACTTCCTGGAATTTTGACGTCAATGCGCCGGCGGGATGGTCAGAATCACTT
>JBKCDO010000075.1:0-3957 GCA_046304755.1 Flavobacteriales bacterium | reverse complement strand
ATTAGTAGAAGTGATTGAATAGAAAATAAAAAAGCCTCCAGAAATGGAGGCTTCTTTAATGCTGGCGGTCGGGACGGGACTCGAACCCGCGACCCCGTGCGTGACAGGCACGTATTCTAACCAACTGAACTACCCGACCGTTTCACAACAGTGACGTTGTTCTATCCTTCTCCTTTCGGATTGGGAGGCGCAAAAATACGCGCATATTTTCAATATGCAAGCAATGACGTATTTTTTTTTAGAGAACCATGGTATTGGAGAAGTATTCAAACGCAGCCACTGATTGTGAAGTCTTTCTAACGGCTTATTTTTTAGAGGTTTCAGGCAAAAGGATAAACGACGCCAGCGCCTTGTCGCTGTAGTAAGTTGATGCAAGTGATTTCATTTTTTCCGCGGATAGCATGCTCAAAATGCGATCAAACTCGGCATCACTCAGGATGTCATCCCCATAGAATGCCTTGTTCACCAACTGACCACGCCAGTAATTGTTCTCCTTCAAATTCACTTCACGGTCGCGGCGAAGGGTCTCTTTTACTTTCGTGATTTCATCAGCAGTGCAGCCTTCGCTTTTGATTTTAGCAATGACCTTACTTGCAGCATTCATCAATAGCTCCACATTGGAAGGTGCGCATTGCCAAGAAATCGTACTCTCGTATCCTTTCGCCGGCTGACGTTTGAGATAGCCATAGCAGTTAACGCCGTAGGTTCCGGAATTTTCCTCACGCAACGACTCGCGCAGTTTGATGGAAGCAAGCTTCTGAAGAGCGTCCAGCATCATACTTTCGCTGATCGAGAAGGCTGCGGGACCGCTGTAGGTCAATTGCACATTGGCTTTATCTTCTTTACCGGCATAAACCGTTTTAGAATAAGGAGTGGTTGCAGGTTGGATATCCTGTGGATGGAAATCCTCGGAGGCCGGCAAAGAAGGAAGTGTCGCCAGGTAGGTAGTGCAATAGCTTTCCAGCTTGGCTTCGTCCACGTTACCGATAATAAAGAACTTGAAATCATCTGCATCTCTAAAACGTTCATTGAATAAAGCGATGCTCTTTTGATGATTGACGCGGTTCACGCGGTCCATATTGAGTGGGCGTTTACGCGGATGATTCCCGGTCAAGTAATAGTTGATGGTATCGCGGAATTGGCCATTGGGATCCAAGGCGCGGTTTTTCCAAAAACTCTCCTGGCTGTTTTTAAATGAGGTGTAAGCATCACTCTCCACAGGCACACCGCTCATGGTGTGATGAATCATCTGCATGAGCAACTCGAAATCATTTACTGAGCTGGATCCAAAAATGGTCTCGAGGTTTTCGGAAACGGCGGGATAGAGCGATACAATTTTACCGGTGGTGTATTTACCAAGTTCGGGATAGGAGTAACTGCCAAGGCCTGTCACACCAACAATCTTGGAAGCTGCATCGAGGTGGTCGAAATTTTCATCATTCACCATGCCGGTGCCCCCTTTACTCATGGCGTAAACCGTGATTTGGTCAGCTTTGAAATCTGTTTTTTTCCAATTGACTTCAATTCCATTCGATAGCGTCCAAGTAGCGTAATCGTAATCCTTCTGAGGTGTCTTTTTCACCACGCTTCCCTTTGTCAATTGTTTGTTGAAGAAAGGTGTCGTGTTCACTGCATCAACATAGGGCTTAGGATTTTTGATTTCAGGGTTATCGAACATCGCGCGAATCTCAGGGTCGGTAGGAATATCCAGGTCCGGTTTATCGGGCGCTTCGATGATCAATGTGCAGTTACTACCGTCTTGCGAAATCCACTGCTTAGCCAGCTGATTCAGTTCAGTAATTGAAATGCCGGACAACATGTCTTTGCACATTTCCAATTCGAGGTTTATGCCCGGAACGGCATTGCCACGCAGGAAGTGATCTACCAATTCAAAGGCATAGCGTGATGATTCCTGCTTTTCGCGTTCACGATAATCGTTTTCGTAATATGCCAGGATTTCTTGCTTTTGACGGTCCAATTCCGATGCGAGAAAGCCATGCAGCTTCACGCGATTATTTTCAGTGATTAGCGCCCTGAGACCGGTTTCAATGCCGGAGTCAACAACGTAAGCACTAGAAGAGAAGGCGTTCTTAGTCGCCACCCAACTGGAATAATAAGCACCCGCTTGAGCAAATGGAGGATTAGAGCTATGCGCAAGTTCATTGAACCTGGCGTTAATCATACCGTTGAACAATTGTGTCATCAAATAGTAACGGTAATCTTCGCGCGTGCGAATAACCGTTGTGGGTAGCTTGTAGATGAGTTCGACGTTAGTCCAGGTGGCTTCCTTATCCACCGCGGTTGCAATGCGAAAGTCACTGTGGTCAGGAACCTCGAATGGAATATTCTCGCGGTATTTAGGAGGATTAACCAATGGCGTAAATCGTTTTTTGATTTCGGCTTCCATGGCGTCCACATCGATGTCTCCGATAATCATGATAGCCATGTTATTGGGACGATAAAACTCTTTGTAAAAAGTGGTCAAACGCTCGTATGGAGCATTTTTTATGACATCTGTTTTACCAATAGGCAGGCGCTCACCATAGCGAGAGTCTTTAAATAGCACGGGCCAGTATTGATTGCGCATGCGTTCGCCGGCACCCAATCGTGTGCGCCATTCTTCGACCACGACGCCGCGCTCTGCATCGATTTCCTTAGGCTCGAAGGATAATCCGGAAGCCCAATCTTCCAGTATGAGCAACCCATTGGATAGAATTTCAGGGTCATCGGTGGGTACCTGAAGCATGTAGACTGTTTCATCGAAACTGGTGTAGGCGTTGAGATGCGGACCGAATTTGGTTCCTGTTTTTTCCAGGTAGCTGACCAGGTCTTGCTTGGCGAAATGCTTCGTGCCGTTGAAGGCCATGTGTTCGATCAGGTGCGCAAGTCCTTGCTGGTTATCGTCTTCCATGGTACTTCCCGTTTTTACGGCCATGCGCAATGCCACGCGGTTGTCGGGCTTTTCATTATGACGAATGAAGTATGTCAATCCGTTGGGAAGAACACCGGTGCGAATCAGCGGGTCTAGCGGTAGCGGATCTTTCGATGGGGAATTTTGACTTTGGGCTTCAAACTGCAGGAGCAACAGAATGCCCATGGATAGGCGTGTAAAAGAATTCATAGTAGGGGGTATTAGATGCCGCAAGCTAAAATGAACTTGTGCACGGTGAAATAAAAAGTAACATGAATAATCATAGGTATTTCGGAGTTACGCTAAACGGGTGGGTTCGGAAGGATGGAGAGAATGTCGCATAATAGAATCGGGCGATACATGCCGGCTCTTGAACCGTTTATATTATTAAAATGCAACTATCTTTGAAACACCAATAATTACCTTAACGACCATGAAGCAGATTCTTGTTCCCATTTTTCTTTTTACAACCCTTTTAGCATCCGCACAAATTGATGTGGGTGGTATCGTCAAACGCAAGGCCGAGCAACGAGTTCAGCAAAAAATAGAACAAGGCGTTGATAAAGCATTTGATGAAACGGAAGAGGGGATAAAGGAGTCCGCAAAGGGCGACAAAGACAAGGATAAAAACAAAGATGAAGAGGGGCAATCGGATGCTAAAAATGATTCAAAAACAGCAACAGAAGCACCGGCTAAAGACTCGAAGAAGTCACTGAGCACCTACAGCAAATTTGATTTTGTGCCGGGTGAGAAAGTTATGGTTGAAGACCATTTTGCTCAAGTGGCCGTGGGTGATTATCCGGTTGATTGGAATACCAATAGTGGAGGAGAGATTGTGCAAGTAGACGGAAAAGATGGAAAGTGGCTGCAGATTACCAAGGAAGGTGTTCACCTCCCGGATTACTTCACTGACCTGCCCGACAATTTCACCTTGCAATGGGATGTTATCGTCAATGAAGAGTTCAGTTTTTATAGTGGTGCTCTGGATGTGACTTTTCTTTCAACACAAAACAGACAAAAGTTGAACGATTTTACAAAGTACTCTC
>JBKCDO010000074.1:0-14454 GCA_046304755.1 Flavobacteriales bacterium | reverse complement strand
CCATCGGCTGTAGTCGTGATTGTATTTGGCGACCATGTTCCGGTGATTCCCTCTTGTGAGGTTGCTGGCAATGCAGGAGCTGCACTGTTCTGACAAAGTGGACCAATCGCCGCAAACGTTGGAGTAACCTCTGGAGTGATCTCAATAGTCATCGACGTATCCCTCGCACATTGATCCTGGCCCGCGGCATTTAATGGACTCACCGTAAATTGAAACACTTGAGTTCCGCTAGTGCTCGTATTCACAGATAGTGGATTCCAAGAACCTGCTATACCATTCGTTGATACGTTAGGTAATTCAACCGCAACACTATTCTGACACAAAGGCCCGATTTGCGTGAACAAGGATGGCAACTCCGGCTGAATAATAACAGTCAACGTTGTGAGTGTTCCCTGACAACTTTGATTAGTTTCCAGCACTTGCAATGTGTATGTACCCGCCGGTGTATTACCCCAATCAATCGAGATATTATTCGATGGATTTCCGGCAATCGTTCCCAAGAATCCCGCGGTGGTCACAGACCATGTATACGTGGATCCCGTTGAGCCGGCGCCGCCATTCTCAGCACAGTCAACACAATACGGTTCGACCGTTCCGAAGCATAACGTCTGCGTCGGATCACTTGACGTCTGCCCCCACGCTGCCTGACCGAGCATGATAACGCTCAGGAACGTGAGGAGTTGTTTGATGTAACGATTTTTCATGTGAATAGAAGTGGTTAATTATGAAATATTAGGGTGGTTAAGATTTGCGGAAGAATAGTAATGCTCACCGTTTGCGATTGCGCGCAACCGCCGGGAGCAGGAGTAAATACGTAGTTGGAGGATCCCGCTGTTGTGGTGCTCACTGAGGCTGGCGACCAGGTTCCCGATACACCATTTGGAGAGTTTGGACCAAGCACTGGTGCTGCAGCACCATAACAAAGCGGAGAAGCAAAGGCAAAGTTCGGTGTCACTGATTGCTGCACCGTCACACACGTCTCCTCAAAGCAATCCTGTGTCACTTGATACAACACCGGATTCGGCGCAGCATTTTGGAAAGAGATGGCACCGTTGCCGTAATTATTGTCACCGGCATTGGCCACCGAGAAGAACTGATTGCTGACCAGTGTCGCAGCAAACTCTCCCGGGTTGTTGATGATCATTCCAAACACCTTCAACGCTGTGGGGTTGCCCAATGCAGCCAGCGGCAAGTACAATTCAAAGCCACGGGTCAAATCATTATCCGTGAAACTCTCCTGATAGCCAAACTGAGCGCTCGGGCTGCTACCCAAGAATGTATTTGTATTGGCAGTCATATCATACAAATCATAGAAGGTCGTCGACCCCACCAAGTTCGCTCTGTTGATAGACAGGATATAATCGGGTTCAAAGCCGGCGTCGAACGTGATTCCACCATCCAAATTCCGAACACCAAAGGTGAATGGATCGGCATTGTTGCGGTTGACCCATGTTGATAGTGAATTAAAGCCGCCTGCCTTGCTATCGATGAACAACAGGATACGATTATTCTCGGTAATTAACGTTCCGTCAATTTCATTTCCTGCCACACCAATGTAAAGCTGGCCATTGCGATTCAGCATTTTCAATCCATCCAAGCGTGTATCGGCAATGGTAAACGGTGCCTGACTTGCGGGACCGCCGGTGGTTCCCGGTATCACCGGTGTCCATCCCGGATCTGTGAGATTACCATCCATAATCGGCGGCGCAGGATAACTCCGCACACACACCTCCGTACCTGCCGCAAAACCTGCTCCTGCGCTCAACGTTGCAGTGGCTGATGCCGGTCCTTGTGAAGCACCATTAACCAAGAACTCATACCACGTGCCACCTGCTGCGGTGAACGTTGAGGTACCCGTGCACGCCGGCTGCGGACTCAAGGTTGGAGCAACTGGAGCAGCAATTACGCTGACATTCACAACCGTATTAAAAGCAGCACATCCATTGGCTGCTGCAATGCTGTACGTTACCGAGTAATTCCCCACTGCACTGGAAGAAGCCGTAATAGCACCCGTGGAGGTATTCAGCGTGAGACCCGCCGGAGATGCACTGTAGGTTCCGCCCGTTGTACCGGAGATAGTCGGCGATACAGCTGCCGTTTCATTTTGACACATCGGAGATGGATATGCCAACGATGCCGATGGAGAATTACTTAGTGTGACGGTGACCACTGCAATATCATCCGGACAGCCTGCAGCGGTGACTGTATAAGTATATGCGCCTGCAGCGTTAGCAGCAGGATTGAATGTTCCAAGGTTTCCATTTGCCAATGCTGATGGACCGGTCCATGTTCCCGTCGCAGCAGCCGTTGCTCCCAATGAAGTGAATAAGTTCACCGGAGTGCCGGTTGCGCACAGCGTTAAGGTTGCATCATTACCCGCCTGAGGTGGCGCTGTGACCGTCAATTGACCATTCACATTGGTTGTTCCATCCCATGGACCACCGAAACCACCGTACTGCCAGGCGCAACCATTGATTTGATAACGGACCGCGTAGTAGTAAGTTCCCGCCGCCAATCCTGAAAGTGTTCCAATGTACTCATCATTATTGCCGACTTGGGTATTGAATGAAGCGTTGCTCCAGTTCGTCCATGTTGAAGGATCAGCGTTCGAAGTGCTATAGCCAATTTGTGCTGTCACCCCGGCAGCAGCTCCGGGAAGTGTGGTGTTGATGGTACCAAGGTTATAAACCTGTCCATAAGCATTGAAGGATCCCGTTGTGCAAATGGTTCCGTTTTGCGGGAATTGCAAGTTGACGTAATCCAGAACGTCATAAACATCAATCACTGCCTCGCCTGTTACAGGTGCTGTGCAAGGGTTCGCCCCTGTAGTTGAAATGCTGATAAGTGTGTAGGTCAACTGAACGGAAACCGCCGGTGTATTGACCGTTGCTGTTCCTCCTGCCGAGAGTGTTACGTTTTGATTCGCTCCACCATTGACCTGATAAGTGACAACCGCATTTGCACTGCCGTTAAATTGTATAGGAGCTGTTTGTCCTGAGCAAACCGTCGTCGATCCCGAAATCGTCGCTGTTAGCTGAGGTGCAACTGTAATCACTGCAGTGCCGCTAGCCGGACCGGTACAGAAAGGAGCCACACCGCTTTGCACTCCCGTAAGCGCATAAGTTGTTGTGGTAGTTATTTGTCCCGTAGAAATAGTAACCGTGCCTAAATTATTCAACACAACGGCCTGTGTTGGTCCACCATTCACGGTGAATATCGCTGTGGAGTTTGCAGGTCCGGTGAACGTAATATTTGCAGAACCATCATAACAGATGGTCGTCGTTCCGCTGATCGTTAATGTGGGCGGAGGCGCAATGGTGATTGTTGCACTGCCGGTGATGGGCTGAGAACATACCGGATTGGTTCCGATAGAAGCACTTACCAAGGTGTAGGTAGTCGTTGCAGTGAGGTTAGGTGTTTGAAAACTTCCGGCACCTGAGGCATCCAGCACAACGGTTTGATTCCCTGCGCCACCGTTATAAGTAATAGTGGCACCGGGTGTTCCAACAAGTTGAATAAATGTATTTCCTCCTGAACATAATGTGGTATCCCCTGAAATGCTGGCCGTGGGTAATTCAACCAAGTTCACAATCACGGGATTCGATGTCGCGCTGCATCCTTGCGGATTGGTCACCGTCACCGAATAACTGCCACCGGCATTAATGTTCACACTTTGCGTCACAGGACCATAGTTCCATAAGTATTGGTCCGCTGCACTTGATGTCAAGGTTACCGAACCGCCTTGACAAATCGTTACAGGTCCTGCGGGGCTGATGGTTGCGACGGGCAATGGGTTGACCGTTACGGTGATGTTGGCCGATACGGGTCCGCATGGTCCGGCGGGATCGTTGGTGGTTAATGTCAAGACGACGTTGCCACTTGTAATGGCAGGAGTGTAGGTGGTAATGAGCGAATTCGCATTGGCAAACGTGCCACTAGGTGCAGACCAGGTTGCTGAGGTCGCACTGCCTCCGAGGACACCATTCAAGTTAACCACGTTACCGACACACACCGCCTGATTCGTTCCCGCATTCACTGTAGGCAGTGGATCAATGGTAATGGTCAACTGAGCTGTTGTTGCGCACTGTGTTGTCGGATTTGGTGTAAACGTGTAAGTCGTTGTAGCCGTGTTGTTGATGGCCGGCGTCCAGGCACCGGTAATTGCAGGCGTATTGGTCGAAGACGTTGGCAATGCCGGAATGACTGCCCCACTGCAGAATGGACCAACGGGATTAAAGGTTGGCGTAACAGGGGTTGGCGCGGTAAGCACGACTGAATTGTCCTGGACTGAAAATGGCGCGACGCATTCGTAATCAAGATAAGTGGCAGTGCCGGTTTGCGAGAAGTTAACATAAGCACCGTCGCTATCAGCGAGAGGAACTAAATCATAGGTAACTGCATCTGAACAGCCTGCGCCAAAAGACATTGAGAGCGTTCGAAGACCCGATCCGCTTCCATTACCAAAATATCCGGGCGCTGTTGTGGCACAATGAAAAGCCATGTAAAGCGTATCCGAAACATTGGCAAAAGTGCTTGCAGCAATGTTCGGTGTATTACTTGTTATAATAACCACATTAGCATTCGCAGGCAAAACACCTCCTGCAGGTATTGGAAGAATAATACCACCTGCTGTTATCGCCGCATTAGCCGATGCAATGAAGGTAGCGTTGGTGCAATTAAAATTGGTGAAGCTATTCGAAGGAAATGTAACCGACGCACTATTGAGATTCAGCGGCGCACTACCAATCTGAATAAAGAACATCTCGTTCAACCCTTCTTGAGCACCCAATCCGCAGGCATCTACACCGATACTCTGAATCTGAAAACATCCACTCACGGGAGTAAACGCTTGCGACTGGCATCCGTTAGCATCGGTCACGGTGACGTTATACGTACCTGTACAGAGGTTGTTGATAGTGGCCGTTACACCGCCATTGCTCCAAGCGTATTGATAAGGTCCCAGCCCACCGGTGACGTCCGCAACTGCATTACCATTGCAAAGGGTTGAACACGTTGGATTGGTGCCATGCGCAAATACAAGCGGACGTTCGTTCACCACAACTGCAACAACCACGGGTGTTCCTCCGCAACCGCCTGCCGTGGGCGTAAAGGTGTAGTTCGTTGATCCAACGATATTGGTATTAATCACCGCCGGACTCCATGTTCCATTCACTCCATTGGCGGAGGTTAAAGGCAATGCTGTCGGTGCTTCACCAAAACAGAACGGGCCAATCGGACCGAAGCTCGGAGTGACCGAATTCGTAACGGTGATGGTGTTGTTTGAAGTGAATGGCGCAGCTGTACAGAGAGGAGCTGTGGTATAGGCAATATTGGTGTAGTTGACAGTAGCATTGGCTGATAAAACCGGGGTTGTCCAGGAAAGGATTCCGGTAGCACCAACATTGACCTGCGTTGCCACTCCATTGTAAGAAAATGTAACCACCGTATTCGGCGTCGCTTCAATATTCACGGTGGCAGTAGTTCCTGTGCATGCGGTGGTCGGCACAGTGAAGGAGGTGATAGCAGGTTGAGGGCGAACAGTTATGGCGATATTCAGCGGAGTGATACATCCCGTCGCAGCGTTACCAGTACTGACGCTATTGAATGTGAGCGTAGTATTTGCAGGCCACGTCAATCCAAGGGAAAGCGAAGTGGGTGTAATCAAAGCAGTACCGGTATTATTGATGCCAAAGGAACCGTTTACACCATTTAGGGTGTAATTCAAATAAGAACTTGGAGTCCCGGTAAAGCTTAACTGTCCTGTAGATCCCGCACAAACGAAATAATTGGGTGCTGCAGGAGACGTCAAGGTCGCAGTGGGCGCCTGCACGGTGACAGTCGATGTTGCAGTTCCAGAACATCCGCAAGAGTTCGTTGCTGTAACCGTGTAGGTTGTCGTTGCGGTAGGTGTTGCAACGGTTGAGGCTGTATTGGTAGACGACAATCCGGCAGCAGGTGCCCAGGTGTAGGTCACGGTAGGTGCCTGGAATGCGATGGACCAGTTTAAAAGTGTTCCAATGTCACCTCCAACATCATCCCCGACAAATAATGTCCAGGTACCATTAATTGGACTTCCATTAAGCGCTGAAAAAGCAGCTTCAGGAAGAAAGTTTCCGGTAAAAGGAGCTGCACCCACTGTAACATTCGTAGTCGCCGTTGTGATGAAATGGGTTCCGGTATAGTTCAAACCTGAACCGCCATTGCGGGAACTTAATAGGAAATTCGTACCGTTGGGACTTCGAAGGAAAATTACGAGGTCACCTGCCCATGTATGATTGATATTCAAGGTAACATCGATGAAAGTTGAAGCCGTAATGACGTTTGGACAAACCCCGGCCACGGTGAGAGCCGAGGATATATAATTCTGACCAGCGGTTCCGGGCACCCCTTCGCCATTGATATTATTATCCGGAATGGCAATATTATTCTGCGTTGAATTCGTCAAGATATTTCCACCACTGGCGGGCCCCGAAGCCGTGAGGGTTGCTCCTGTTCCGGTTGGACAAATCGTCGTGGCTGTTGGAGCAACTGTCACAGGCAAATTAGCTCCACAGCAGAAAGGTGAAATAAAGCTGGTAGGCGGAACCACGGGAGCACCGGCCACCGAAAACACAGCAGTCAAATTGCACGCGTTGCCGGTTGCATTGAGGTTGTTTATAGAATATGCGATTGGGCTGGTGAATGGTCCGTTAAGGACTGTTGACCCACCACAGGACGATGTGATCGTGAGTGTTCCCGAGGCCGGTGGACAAGCTACGTTGACTACCCCGGAAAGATTGTAAAGGCCATTACTACATGCCGTTGTAACAGCGGTCAAGGAATTACAGTTAGGTGCTGTATAGGTTGCCGGCACAATCGAAGGGGCACCCGCGGCTGTGAACGTAGCTGTGACCGAACAGTTCTGTCCGTTTCCGCACAAATTCGGGAAACTGTAATTCAACGTGGATGCGAACGGTGCCGTAAATGTTTGGCTTCCGCCACAGTTATTCGAAACCGTCAAGGTACCACTAGCAGGCGGTGTCGACAACAACACCGTGCCGTTGAGTGTATACTTACCGTTAACGCAAGGACCGGGTGCAACGGTAATGAGGTTACAGTTTGTTGTACCTGTACCGCCTGTCTGAGCAAAATTCACTACCCCGGGCTGATTCGAGAAATTCGTAATCAACATCATGTACCACTGCCCTGCGGTCGCATTGGCAATGTTTGCAATTTCGATTGCTGCCGCTGAGTAACTGCAATCCACAATATTATTAGCTGCCAGCCCCGTGCACATCGCGGCTTGCGTGGCAAATGGCCCCCAGATGACGAAATCGACGTCCAACGGCACACCGGCGGCATTCTCCTGAGATATCGTAATGTCAATGGGGCCTGAATTGGCAACATTCATATAGTAGAATGCCGGGTTCGGAGTTGAGAACAAACATCCATAAATTCCACCTGAACCCAATGATGGTTGACTGATCGTGTTACAGTAATTATAATTATTACCAGCACAAAATGCATCGGCCGTATTGCAGCTGGTATTCAAGGTCGTCGACTCACAACAATAGGGAGCGGTGTAATTCACCGGTGCAAATACCGGCGCCCCGGCAGCAGAAAAAACAGCGGTAGCCGTGCAGTTCAATCCGCTTCCATCCAAATTCGCAAGTGTGAAGTTGATGGGTGAAACGAAAGGCGCATTGAATACCTGCTGACCACCGCACGAGGTTGAAATAGTGAGCGTTCCCGATGTGGGCAAGCAAGATCCCGTTAGTGTTCCTGTAAGTGTATACAACCCCTGTGCGCAAACTCCCGGCACTGCGGTAAACGTATTGGGCGTGCACGTTGGAGCCGTATAATTCACCGGAGCAATCACGGGAGCACCAGCAGCGGTGTAAGTTACCGAAACCGTGCAATTCGCACCGTTTGCACAAATATTACCGAAGTTGTAGGGAATTGTCGTGGGAATGGGAGAAGGCACCGTTAGTGTTCCTCCGCACGATGAACTGATGGTAACCGATCCGGAACCCGGCGGACAATGCGTGAGTACTCCGGAAACAGAATAATTACCCGTTGCCACATCGCAGGCTGAAGGCACAGCGGTGAGCGCATTACACGCAGGAGCAGTGAAGTTGGCCGTGAGGGTCGGAGTTCCGGCAACGCTGTAAGTAGCCGTAACCGTGCAAGCGGTTCCGGTTCCACACAAGTTTGGAATCGAGAAATTCGTAGCAGCTGTGGATGCAGGCAAAGTAACACTGCCTCCGCAGCTGGTCGTGATGGTCACCGTTCCTGAAGCCGGTGCGCAGGCATTGGTGATTGTACCGTTGAGTGTATACGTTCCTCCATTACATGCCGAAGGCGTGGCTGTCATCGTGTTGCACTGCGGTGCATTGTACGTTCCCGGAATGATGTTGGCCGTAGGTTGATCGGAGAATACGGCGTTCACCGTGCACAACTGACCGTTGCCACACAAATTAGGGAAGGAATAATTGATCACGGTCGGAAATGGTGCCTGCAAAACAATCGGCGTTCCTCCACACGAATTGGTAATCGTAAGGTTACCTGTAGTTGGTGGCACCGGAACGGTTACAGTTCCCGTAACGTTATAACGGCCTGCAACACAAGGTGACGCCAACGCTGTAATGATATTACAGTTCGTGGTTGCAGCACCTGCCTGACCGGCATTGGTTTGATTGAAATTAATGACACCCGTTTGTCCACTGAAATTGGTAATCAACACCATGTACCACTGCCCTGCCAGGGCATTTGGAATTGCCGCATTCTCAACCGCAGCTATGGAAAAACTACACGAGACAATATTGGTAGCCGAAAGCCCCGCGCACATGTCGGCCTGATTGGCAAATGGCCCCCAAATAACGTAGTCGACGTCGAGACCTGCACCGGCCGGAGATTGTTGCGAAATGGTAAAATTGAGGGCTCCCGTGGTTGAAACATTCAATGAATAGAAGGCTGGATTCGGCGTTGAACCTAGGCATCCATAAATCCCTCCGCCACCCAGTGAGGGCACACCCGTCGTATTGCAATAATCCGTGGAAACACCGGTACAGAATGGTTCAGAAGTGGCGCAAGAAGAGTTATTTGGCTGCTGGTTACAGGGAACACCTTGACGCGCGCACAATGAAAACGCTCCGGCAGCGGTTCCATTGGCCGACCAGAATCGAATCCAAACGGTGGAACCCGGAGTAAGTCCTGTCTGTGATATCGAGGGCATCAAAGGACTGGCACTTCCATCGTCGTCACAGGCCACCAGTGTCAAAGCATTACAGTTATTGCCGGTATAAAGCGCCATGGCGCCGTCAATAACATCAGCTCCCTGAGCATCCAACACCAAAAAACCGTTGGCAGGAACCGTCGCCGTAAACCATACATCACCACCGGTGTAGAATCCGCAAGTAGGAGCCGCCACACCCGCTGTTGGTGTCGCATCCAAATTGGTGTAAGGAGTAAAAACACATGTTGCTCCAACAGTCAATGCGATTGCTTGGCATGGATTATCATTCGCCGGCTGGGCCCACGATACGCCGATAGAGCCTGCCAATAAAGCAAGCGTAACACACAAACGCGATATGAAGGTAGTGGACCGCAAAAAAAGTTTAGGCTTAGTTGAGTGGTTGTTCTTTCACTTGACCGTTTACATTCAGCACGAAGCGAATCGGCGGCTGCTTGCTTCCAAGGGAATCAATCTTCTTTCCATGCTTCTCCCGAATCTCGGCGGCTGACGCCAAAAGAATACTGGCCTCGCCATTTTCCAAAACATACACAGCTTGCTTATCCTCAAGACGGAAATTATCCAAACGATCAAAACTCAGAAATGCTTTTTGGTAGCGATAAAGATCAAAACCTGTTGCTTTGGCTTGAATGGAGAAACCTGCTTTCGAGCACAAAGGCGTTAAGTCCTTGGTGGAAGTTGTCTGCCCCACAAGTGAAATGTTAGGGACAACAAACAGTAGCGCCGTAAAAAGCGCAATGCGTGAAACGTTGTACATGATGTAATCAGTTAGTTGCACACACACCGCGGGGTGTATGAGCAGCTAAGGTTAAATTAATCTTAGTTTGTTTGTTGAAAGGTTAGTTAGACCTTTGTTCTCTATTGAGCTCAACAAACATAGCCAAAATTTGTGAGTTGTATCAGTGTTTATCACATAAGTTTTCGACAAAGTGCCAAAAAAAGTAGACAAATCAGCGAAATCAACTCATTTTCAAGAGCTCATGTAAGACGATACCACCGCAAACAGCCACGTTAAGGGAGTGTTTTGTACCGAACTGCTTCACTTCGATGGTCCCATCGCAAGCGTCAATCACTCCTTGATCCACTCCATCGACTTCATTGCCGAATACAAGGGCGTATCGCTTTTCCGATTGAAGCGCGAATTCATGCAGTAACAGACTTTGCTCGGTCTGCTCAACAGCATAACAAAGAACACCCTGAGCTTTCAATTGAACGATGGAATCCATTGTGGAAGCAGCATACTCCCAGGTCACCGTCTCAGTTGATCCAAGAGCACTTTTCAACACATCGCGATTCGGGGGCACGGGTGTAATCCCGCAGCAGATAATTTTCTCGACGTTAAAAGCATCCGCACTGCGAAAGATGCTGCCCACGTTGAGACCGCTTCGCACATTATCCAATATAATAATCACCGGGAATTTTTCCTGCGCGCGAAACTCCTCAGAGCTGAGGCGGTTGAGTTCGGTGGTGGTGAGTTTGCGATGCATGGGGACAGGGGACTAGGGACTGGGGACTAGGGACTGGGGACTGGGGACTGGGGACTAGGGACTGGGGACTAGGGACGGGAGACTGAGGACTCATAGTACCTATTACTCAGTACTCAGTACTCAGTACCCAGTCCTCAGTACCTTGTACCTAGTACCTAGTACCTAGTACCCAGTACCCAGTACCCAGTACCCAGTACCTAGTACCCAGTACTCAGTACCCTGCTCAGTTTCTGATATTCAAAATAAAGGGAAGTCTTGCCTGCACGCCTTGCCAGCTTGCGGCTTCTTTTGCTTGCTTGTAGATGCTGTAATGTTCTCCGAGAACTTCCTTGGCAATGCCGGCTTCTTTAGCGCCGGAGAGCTTCTCCACGAGTTTTTGAAATGGATCTACCAGCGAAGGCAACTCTTTAATTTGATAGTCGGAAAGTTGCGCAGCAGCCGCAGCAGCTTTTACACAATCCTCGAGATTGCCTAATTCATCAACCAGGCCGATACCTAATGCGTCTTCCCCACTCCATACTCGTCCCTGGCCTATACTGTCAACCTGAGCTTGTGTCATATTTCGTCCCTTGGCCACTTTGGACGTAAAGTCATCGTAGATATCACCGACCATTTGTTGCATGGCTTTCATCTCCGCTGCATCCATGGGTTTGTTCATCGACATGATATCCGCATGCGGATTGGTTTCATAGCGATCAAACGTAATCCCGATTTTTTCATCCAGAAACTTCTGGAGATTCGGAATAACACCAAACACACCAATTGATCCGGTAATCGTATTGCGATTGGCGTAAATCTTATCAGCACTGCATGCAATATAATATCCACCTGAAGCGGCGTAATCGCCCATGGAAACATAGAAAGGCTTACCGCTTTGTTTGATCAACTCGGTTTCACGCCAAATCACATCAGAAGCCAAAGCGCTGCCACCGGGAGAGTTTACGCGTAATACAATAGCTTTTACCTTCTCATCCTCACGAGCACGCTTGAGCGCACCTGCAATCCGCTCGCTACCGATGGTTTGATCATCTCCCTCACCACTTTCAATTCCACCAACCGCATAAACGACAGCCACACGGTCTTTACCGGCACCATCTTCATCCTCTACTGCCTTGTCGTGGTATTGGGCCAACTTTACCAGGTTCAAATCATCATCGTCATCTGTTGCGGCCAACCCTACTTTTTGTTTCAATCCGGCAACCACTTCATCGCGATAGCGCAAACCATTGATAAGCTTGCTATCGACAACGGCCTGCGGACTTACAAACGTGAGTGAATCGGCATAGCGATTCAAATCGGCAACCTCTACTCCCCTGCTCTTCGAAATACCGTCAAGCATCGTGCTCCAAATGTCCGAGATGAAGGTTTGAAGCTGCAGACGATTCTCATCCGACATATGATCATAAATATAAGGTTCGACCGCACTCTTAAACTCATTGTTCGGCCCGCGAACCACTTGCGCTTCCACGCCAAGCTTATCGAAAAGCTTTTTGTAGAACATGATTTCAGCGTTCAAACCACGCCAGTCCATGAGACCTTCAGGATACATGTACACCTCATCCGCGGCGCTGGCAATATAATATTCGGGCTGGCCATAATTTTCCGCATAAGCCACAACGAATTTCCCGGAGCTGCGAAAATCCTCAATCGCCTTGCGCATATCGAGCAAAGTGCTCGGTGCAGCGGCAATGTTGATGGGCTCCAGAAAAATTCCCTTCACATGTTCATCCTCCTTGGCCTTTTTCAAATCCGCGATGAAGTGATCAAGACCTACTTTTTTACCGGATTCCATGTTCAGCGCATTGAAATCAAAGTCCTGTTCTGATGAGCGCTCCGAAACTTCACCTTCCAGCACAATGTGCAGGATAGAATTCTCGGCGATGCGCTCTACTTTATCGTCGCCGCCGCTGACGGTAGCAATTATCAAGACAACGACAAAGAGGAACATTAATCCGAAGGCCAGAAAGGTTCCCAGCATGGAGGCGAGTAGCGATTTGAGGAAATTCATGTGATTGTTTTTGGTTGAACAAACCTAGGACGAATTCGGGACAGGTTCGTTACAATCTTCAGGAAAAAACAAAAATCAGTTCTTGCTGAGAACCAGGCATAGTAATTCACCTCAAAGCTTATCAGGAATTCACTTTCCAGCGACAGTCCATTTCCCACGCCGAGGGCGGAATACGCTCGAATGTGCCGTCGGGAATGACCCCCCAGCCACTGGCCACCAATGTGTAGTTCTTGCCCAGTAACTCTTCGAAGCCCGACTGATTATTGGGCGGAAGATCACGGTAGATATTCTCGCGACCGTCTTTGGCGACTTCACACGTAATCGCACCAATGCGCTTTTCATCAATCCATGACTTCATGGTTTTCAATACGGTCAAATCCATACCCTGAATATCGCTCACGTATTCATCGATGTGAGTCACCCCCTTCTGCGATAGAAAATTCGCCAGATTGATACAGCGCACGGTTACGCTTTCCACCATTTCAATCTTACGACTATTATACTGCTGATCCCATTCTTCCTTGAATGTTCCGATGGAAGAACTCGCCCCATTGTTGTTGTTGCTGATATTGAACTGAATTTCACCGTCATGATCAGCCACCGCTACATGATGGATTTCGATATGGGGATCGCCGCCGAATTTCTGCTTTAATCCTTCAAAACGATAGGGGTTAGCTTCAAAGACAAAAGACTTTTCGAACCCTCGGTGCATCAGGCTGAACATTCCACCACTTTCAGCACCAATGAACACTAACGTCCCCTTGCGCCGGCGAAAAAGATGGTGCAGAAAAAATCGGATATACCGCAAAGCCTTACCCGGTTTACGAATGGCTTTGCGCAGGTTATTCAACATACAGTTAGGTTATCAGAACATGAGGCATTAGCCCAAAACTTCCTTCATCTTTTGTCCGATATGGGCCGGACTATCTACCACATGGATTCCGCATTCGCGCATAATACGCTTTTTGGCAGAGGCACTTTCATTCTCTCCACTGACGATCGCTCCGGCGTGGCCCATGGTGCGGCCCTTTGGAGCTGTTTCACCGGCGATGAATCCAACGACAGGCTTTTTATTGCCATTTTCCTTGATCCATTGTGCTGCCTTCGGCTCTAGTTCTCCGCCAATCTCACCAATCATCACGATGCCTTCTGTGGCGGGGTCATTCATTAACAACTGGACTGCTTCGAGTGTAGTAGTACCAATGATGGGATCACCACCGATGCCAATCGCTGTTGTGACACCCAAGCCTGCTTTGGCTAATTGGTCGGCAGCCTCATAGGTCAACGTTCCAGACTTCGATACAATGCCCACCTTGCCCGGCTTAAACACAAAGCCCGGCATGATGCCGACTTTGGCTTCGCCGGCAGTGATGACTCCCGGACAATTAGGTCCTACCAAAGTGCAGCCGCGGCTCTTGGCGAATTCCTTCGCTTTTACCATGTCTGCAACAGGGATTCCCTCGGTAATGGTTACAATCACCTTAATTCCGGCATCTGCCGATTCCATGATGGCGTCCGCAGCAAATGCCGGCGGCACAAAGATGATAGACACATCAGCGCCGGTAGCTTTCACTGCGTCAGCGACAGTATTGAACACCGGACGATCCAAGTGAGTGCTTCCACCTTTTCCCGGAGTAACACCACCGACCACGTTAGTGCCGAATTCGATCATTTGCGTTGCGTGAAAAGTACCTTCACTTCCTGTGAAGCCTTGCACAATTACTTTG
>JBKCDO010000073.1:0-2136 GCA_046304755.1 Flavobacteriales bacterium | reverse complement strand
AGCCGGTCCGGTTTGGTCTGCAGGTAATCAGGTGAACTTCACTTACGAGTGTGGAACTACGCCTGCTATCGTTGAGCCAATTGCAACGGATAACTGCAACAGCATTACCTACAGCCATGTTGATGGTGATCCATTTGCAGTTGGTGTTGGTTGTTTGACCGCCTTCAATCGTACCTGGACAGCTCAAGACGCTTGTGGTAACAACAGCGTTGCGTTTGTTCAGACCATTACCTTCGAAGACACTACTGATCCAGTATTGAGCGGTTGTCCTGCCGACCTCGTGTTGGATTGCACTGCTGAGGTTCCGGCAGCGGCAACTGTAACGGCTACAGACAACTGTGACGCTAACGTAACAGTTGAGTTTACTGAGACTATCGATGGTACTGTAACCAACGGCTCTAATCTGTATACTCCTGTGCGTCCTGCAGGCAACCCATGTAACTACCCATACGATTGGGCGATGGCATTGTTCAGCATGCCAAGCCAATACCGTTGGTACCAGTTGGATCCAAACACCCCTGCAACGATGGTTGATAACGGTGATGGTTCACTTACGGTCTCGGGTCGCGTGTTTAACGTACTTCGTCCTGACGGTGGTTTCGACTTCAACGTTACCTATGCTGAAGGTTTGAACTGGGCTGATTGGAGCGCACTATCAAATCCTAACGGATTTAAAGCGGATTGCGGTGGCGAAGCAGCGAATCACCCATCATGGATGTACTACATCCTTCAGTCGAGCTCAGCTGCTGAGTTGACCGGTTGGGGACGTTTTGCAGGTTCTTCGATCCACTTGACACACGCACCTTCGAACGAATACTTCGGATTCCAGGTAGGTGACGGAGCGAACAACTACAACGGTGACAACGGTGCCGGTGGTTGGTTTTTGTATGGTGGTGACGGTGATATGTTCCTTGAGAACGGTGAGACTATCCTAAGCGGTAACTTCGCTCAACAAGGTATCGGTGACTTCGCCTTCCGCGTTGAAGATTGCCCTGGTTACAGCATCATGCGCTCATGGACTGCGGTTGACTGTGAAGGTAACGAGAGCACTTGCTCACAGACCATCACTTTCGCCAGCTTGGATAACAACGTAGCCGGTAACCCGGATAGCCTGTGCAATGGCCTTGCGCCCGGTACTCCGTGCGACGATGGCAACGCATGCACCGAAATGGACATGCTCATTTTCGACTGCACGTGTCAGGGAACATACGTTGGAGATAACGACAACGATGGTATCTGCAACACGGAGGATCCGTGCAATGGATTGCCTGAATTGACTACCACGCCTCAGGATATCACCGTTCAATGCAGCGCTGAAATACCGGTTTATGAACCCGGATTCTATAGTTTGGATCAGAGTGAGTTAACCCTTTCCATCACAACTGCTCAAGAAATAATTGGCTGCACTCAAATCCTCACTGAAACGTACACTGCAACCAATGCCTGTGGAGAAAGCAATGAGGTGACGCGCATTGTGACCATCCATGACACCACTGCTCCGGTCTGCGATGTATTCGATGCAACATTGACCATAGAGTGCACGCAAGTCATTCCTGAATTTACTCCGGCATGGCAAGACAACTGCGACAGTGATCTGCTCTTGTCGAAATACACCACGACGGTCGGCGAATCATGTTCTACGGTAGTAACGGAAGTATATACAGCCACCGATGATTGCGGCAACACTTCCAGTGTGACCCGAACCATCACCATCGTCGACCTCTCCGCCCCTATCTTCACGTATGTCCCAAGCGGCGGCTCGTACAGCTGTATCAACGCGGTGCCAATGGAAGCTCCGGAGGTGATGGATAACTGCAATTCGGTTGACCTTGTGTATAATACGGAATACATTGAAACAAGCGAGGGCTTCCAATTGATCCGCACATGGATAGCCGCGGACGCTTGTGGCAACACTGCATCAGCTACCGTTGTTTATAACACAACTCTGGGCGAACCCGGCAGTGCCTGCAACGACAACAACCCTTGCACCGTTGGCGACAAAGTCACCGATGACTGCACCTGCGAGGGAACACTTAGCTTGCCGGCCGTGGGTGAAGAAACTGCGTTTGCCTGTGGCAGCTATTCGTGGAACGGAAGCGTGTACACGGCTTCAGGAGATTATGACTATTATACTCC
>JBKCDO010000072.1:0-6734 GCA_046304755.1 Flavobacteriales bacterium | reverse complement strand
CTTCCAATCGCTTCACCACACTCTCTCCATTGAGTGTAGCGCGAACGAAGTAAATACCGGCCTCGAGTGTTTCGACGTTCCACTCTCCTATCCAACTGCCACGGTAAATTTCTTTACCAAGCATGTCGTAAATCTCAAGAGTTTCAGGTTGACGGTCACCATGTCCAAACTGTACTCTTTCACCTGCCGGGTTTGGCCAAACATCCAATCCCAGAGCAGTCTCTGAGCGTGTACAATTGATTGGGCCAACATAACGCGAGAATTTCTTGGACATTCCGCAGGCATTCGATGCATACACGCGCACCTGACCATTGTTTAATCCAACCAACGCTGTCATCGTTGCCGTGCCTTGTCCACTCAGGATTTGCCAGTTATTCGGCACTTCCCAGGTGTAGGTCAATCCGGCAATCGGATTCACCACGGAGAATGTGGCTTCTTCGAAACGACACACATTAGGTGATGCATTGATTCCTGAAGGAATGCCGGGCGTCAGACTCACCTGCATGCAGTGATGCAAGCTTGCCCCACAGCCGTTCAAGGCGCTCACACAGATACCCGTGTAACCGCAGGTTGAATTTGGTCCAATAGCTGAGCCGAAATTCACGGTAATCGTCGAGGTCCCTTGTCCGCTTACGATTGTCGCTCCCGTTGGCACTGTCCATAGGTAACTGATGACGCCTGCCAATTGAGGTGTTGAGTACACCACTCCCTGCTGCGAGCACAAGGCTGTTGTTGGACCTGTAATGACCGTTGGCTTGGCGGGAACAGCCGATACAGTAATGGCTACTGACAAGCATGTTGTCACGCCACAAGAACCGCCCTCAGCTCTTACGAAGTATGTTGTGTTGGCTGTCGGAATGACGGCAACTGCAGCTCCAGTGCCGACTGCGGTACCCAAACCGCAACCGTTCTTATACCATTTCCATACTGCACCGCTAGCCAGCACACCTGTTACTGATAACGTCACGGCATTGCCGGCGCAGATTGCCGTTGATGAAGCCGAAACGGTTTGTGGTCCGCAAGGAACAGACGCAACTTGAACGGTTACTGAAGCGCAAGCTGTGTTGTTGCAAGCGCCGACTGCTTGAACAAAATAAGTAGTGGTGCTTGCAGGGGTTACGGTAATGGATGTTCCTTGTCCTAGGAGCGTTCCTCCGCACGATCCGCTATACCACAGCCATTGAGCATCGGTTCCCAGTGAGCCGCCAACCACAGTAAGTGTAACAGACTGGCCGGCAGTTATGGTTGCGCTCGACGCAGTTGCACTTTGCGCTGCGATGCTTGATTGACGGATGATCAATTCAAGAGTAGCTATACTGTCGCAACCTGATGTGTTGGTTGTTTCAAACGCGTAGGTACCGGACTGCGTGTATTGCAGACCATTCCACACATAGTTATCGCAAGCCGTTACTGAAGTGAATGAAGTGCTCACCGATACAGGCTCACCGATACAGGTGCACGCTTCGTTCACGCTATCGTTGATGGTACAAGGATTACCATCATCACAAGCGCTGCCCGGCTCCGGACCAAAGCAAAGGTCTGAAGCATCGCAAACACCATCGTTGTCTGAATCTGAGAAGGTTCCTGCACATGAGCAATCGGCAAGGATTACATCGTCTACCGTGCAGGGGTCGTTGTCGTCGCATGCAGCGCCCGCTTCCGGACCTGCGCACAAGTCAAAAGCATCGCATACGCCATCTTCATCGCTATCGACAAAGACGCCAATGCATGAGCAGTCTTCGCGAATAATATCGTTCACCGTGCATGGATCGTTGTCGTCGCACGCAGCGCCCGCTTCCGGACCTGCGCAATTATCGTTTGCATCGCATGTGCCATCGTTGTCGGCATCGGCGAAGGTTCCTGCGCATGAGCAGTCGGCGAGGATTACATCATCAACAGTGCAAGGGTCGTTGTCATCGCACGCAGTGCCTGCTTCCGGGCCCGCGCAATTATCGTTCGCATCGCAGGTGCCATCGTTGTCGGCATCCGCGAAAGTTCCGACGCATGAGCAATCCGCGAGGATTACATCGTTCACGGTGCAAGGATCATTATCATCGCATGCCGCGCCCGCTTCAGGTCCTGCACACAAGTCGTTTGCATCGCATGTGCCATCGTTATCGGCATCGGCGAAAGTTCCGACGCATGAGCAATCCGCGAGGATAACATCATCTACCGTGCAGGGATCGTTATCATCGCATGCAGAGCCGACTTCAGGACCAACACACGTATCATAGATATCGCAGACGCCATCGTTGTCTTCATCCACTACAGTTCCGAAGCAATTGCAGTCGGCTTGAATCACATCGTTGATGGTGCAAGGATCGTTATCATCGCACGCGGTGTTAGGCTCAGGAACGCCTTGACATTGTTCGTCTGCATCACAGGTGCCGTCGCCATCACTGTCTGCGAAGAAGCCCGCGCAAGTGCAATCGAGTTGATATACGTCTTCGATGGTGCATGCATCACCATCATCGCAGGGAGCAAATGGGTAATTCAACGGATCGGCGTCGTTGCAGTCGGAATTATCAAGTGTGTAACCATCCGGAATAAAACCATCGCAGGTAGTCAATGGCATTTCGAAATTTCCAAAGCCATCGCCATCTGCGTCGGCGAAGTATGTTTCGTTGGGTGATACTTCAATGGTCACCTCGCTGGTACAAGTTTGGTCACCTTGGGTTACTGTTACGCTGTAGGCGGTTGTTTCAGACGGATTGACGGTGATGGATGGCGTTGTTTCGCCGGTGGACCAAGCATATGATTGCGGACAAGGAGAAGCTAGATTTAAAGCCCAAACTCCATCCGTTCGAACATATATAATTCTGTTGTTATTAGCATCATAAACCGACGTACCGTAACCAACAGAGTTATTGGGGGTTGGTGGCACAGCACCCCCTACAGAAATTGGCGCAAATCCATTGTCTTGTCCCCGACGGAATCTAAGCACCTCCATGGAGTATGAGTTGCCATAATTATTTTGATTCTGAGAATAATTACCGCTTGGAACATAGCCTCCGATAATATAAAAATCATCATTATCGTAATCGTAAGTAAAAGAACCTTCACGCGCAATGCTTTGATTATTTGGAGCAAGAATTTGAGTGAATTGATAATTGCTCAAATCCAACTCATACAAATCGCGTAACCAACAGTATTGTCCGACATCCGTTTGCCATGGTGAACCCAAAGCACAAGACGATGCAAATTGATTACCGTCACAGCTGCCTTGACCGGAGAAAATAAATAATTTATTACCTGCTGCATTTGGGGCAAACTGTGTATTACGTTTTGCGGGATTGCAATTGTTGTTATTCGCGTATGGATTCACCCAACCTGTTGAAGTACTTTCCCAAATCCAATTTTTCATGGCATAGTAACCATAACCACCAAAATATCCGAAACGATTAGAGATAGGATTCCAGAATGCTCGTCCACCATAACTCTCAGCATCAAATCCACCGGACCCAATCTGCTGCCAAGTACCTCCATTTAATGGAAGCGTATAAACAACATCTCGGCCTGCTCGTGAAGCAACCAATCGTTGATTGGTAAAATCAAAAGCATAATTATACAATTCCCCAGGTCCTCCATTAGATGTTAACGTTGAAACTGTATTCGTATTCATATCAAAGCAATAAACACGGTTTACAGAGCCATTTTTCAGGACTGAATAGAACTTTGAATTTTGAGAATCGAAACCTGTAGTATTAAAGTTAATTTGACTGCCAACATAACCTGAAGAGGGGATTAATAATTCCCATTGTGGTTGATCTGATACAGAACATGGTTCGAGCCCGCCAACTTCGAGAACAACTGAGTCTGATGCGCATATAGCACTAGCAGAAGCACTAGCAGAACAATTTAGTTGCAGCGGCTCCACACTCAACGTCAACGTCACCGTGCTGTCACATCCTGCAGCGTTTGCCAAAACGGCTTCATAGGTACCGGCAGTAGAAAGCAATTGTCCATTGAAGTCGTAGGTTTCACCCTCGATGATGGAAGCTTCGATGGACGATGAAGATGGTTGACTGACATTGACCACGACTTCTTGAGAACATGTATTTGAGCCGTCGGAGAAGGTGGCTGTGTATGTAGTAGTTGCAGCAGGCGACACTTGTGTTGAAGACGTCGTTGCGCCATTTGACCAGCTCACAGTTGCCTGTCCTTGACCGGCTCCAAGATTCCACAAATAGGTGCACGCTGAAGGAACACTCACGCCATCGAGCGTAAACCCGCCGGCAGTCGATCCGCATACGGCAAATGAACTATTGGAAGGGATGATGCTCAGGCCGTAATCATCTCCTGCGCCACCGGCTGTTTGTGCGTCAATAAAGCTTCCCGCAGCAGTGTAATTCGCCAAAAGGATATCACTCAGACCCGCGTTAGCCCCTGTAAAATGTCCGGCTACCACGATCTTGTCATTGGCAATGGCCAGCGAGCGGTAATAGGTGCTGCCCGTGCTTTGCTGACGGGTAACGACCGATTGCGCCACACCTGAGGCGTTGTAGGAAATCAAAAAGCCAATATCATTCGTTGATGCCGGTATGCTCAGATTCGAACCATTGGTAGAATAAACCGTTGCTTGCGCACCACGGAAGTAGCCGACGACCCAAGGGTTACCGGAGGCATCGACTGCCACATCAGATCCGGAGGTCAACGAGCCAACACCATCACCAACATTGCCGAAGGTGGTTCCCCATTGCCAGTTGCCCGAAGCGTTGAGTTTCACCAAAAATCCAAGTCCGATACCGGGGTTGAAAAGGCTATTGTTTGCGCCTGAAGCATCAATGAATTGCGCCGCCGTTCCATTGCTCCACGAGCGGAAGGAACTGGTGATGTAAATATTATTTGAGCCATCAATTGCTACACTACTCAGACCGGTATCTCTATTATAGACTGCGGCTTTCCAAAGAATATTTCCGCTAGCATCGAACTTCACCACCAAACCCGAACCATAATTCGATCCGAATGAGCTCACCGGCACGCTGCCATTTGGACCATAAATCGTCACTGCAAAGGAAGAGGGACAGCAACCGTTGAAACCGCCTGTAACAACCGGATTTCCGGCGCCATCGACGGCTACTCCCACAAAGCCGTCATTCGATGTTCCGCGAAGCGAAGCTCCCCAAACCACCTGACCGCTGTTGTTGAGCTTCACCAAAAAGCCATCCTGGTGATTACCGTTGCTGGTTGAAGTCCACGGAGCACTGAACGTAGTGGAGTTAGCTCCGTAAAAGGTGAACGCCTGGTTGTATCGTCCGACGATATAGACATTACCGGCCGCATCCGTTGCAATGCCGTGTGAGCCTTCACCCGCATAATCTTGATCTCCGGATGAACCTCCGCGGGTAACCCATTGTATTTGCCCGCAACTGTTATACTTCGCCAGGAAAATATCGCGATTGCCGATGCCCGATATGGTAATTCCGTCTATTGTTGTGGAGCCGGTATAAGCGCCGCTCATGTAATAATTGCCTTGGCCATCGCGATGGGTTGAAGTAATCGCAAAGTTTTGATTGCCGGCCTGTTTCACCTTTGGGTTGAAACATCCGCCGGCAGTGGCGGCCGGCACAGCAACCAAATTGACAGACTCCCCGGCACAAATCGTAGATTCCGGCGTGGATATCACGCCTAAGTTGCACACAGGCGTTGATTGTGAAGTGTACAGCGCTTGAACTTCCGCCTCTGAGAGGGCGCGGTTCCAGATTCCAAAATCGTCAATTTTACCTTTGAAATATTCTCCATTATGATGTGAATCAACAGCTTTACCAATAAACAATGTAGTTGCACTAGTATTATAACTCTTGACGGCAGAGAAATTTAAGATACCATTGATATAACAACGTGAATACTGTCCGTCAAAACTTATAACTACATGATTCCAAGTTGAAAGGCCAAGTGAAGCTGATCCATATGCTACCGAACCCGAACATCCGTTGCAAGCATCATTGGCCTCACCAATAATCGTTGGAGCACTTGGCCAATACAAACAACAAAAGCGGTTATTAAAAGAAATTTGACCCCAATGGAAAATGCTTCCAGCAGTATTATCACTGGATGAAACCGCTGATTGATTTGCAAAGAAGGATATTGTTCTTGCTTGATTACCGAATGGTATATTTTGAATAGCGCAGCTTATGAAATTGCTCCCGTTAAAGTCGTAACTCGAATTAATATTACCATTTCGATCCGCAGTGAGCACCGCTCCATTCACCACGCCATTGTTCCCATTTCCACTCTCGTCATTGGCGTTGCCGTTAAACGGATACCAGGCCACCAGTCCGTTAGACGGCACGTAGGACGGCAGTTGAGCGGAGCAGTCAGTTGAGTAAAATAAATTGAAGGTTGTTGCCAGCACCATAGCCAGCATAGCTGAAGAGTAGAATGACTTCATGCAATCGTGATTTTTACGCTCAGCGTTAATGGCTAAGCGATAGGTTAATTAGGTTACCAAAGAATTTGTTTGGCGGCACGAATGTACATAAACATCGTCCAAAACGTAAATTCTTCGCCCTAAATTTCACTTTAGTCTTACCAACGAAGAAACCAGGGTTTTAAGTTTCAATGCCAACCCTAAAAACACCGAATTTTTAGACTCAATTCCAAGAATAACTACTAATTCTGCGATTACGTTCGCAAAAAATAGGCTTCGATTATTCGTGAAAGGGTGAAATAGTGAAAAGGTGAAATGAAGCCTGTTTGCAGCGAAGTCAAGCCTCGGAAGGCGAGCGAAGTCG
>JBKCDO010000071.1:0-6722 GCA_046304755.1 Flavobacteriales bacterium | reverse complement strand
ATCTCAGTCTTGGCTCAGCCAAGACACCCCTGTGAGAACGGCGGCAAGATACACGTCTTTCGTCTCCACGCAAGCCACTTGCCTTCCTCTGATGTAAGGACGCGCTGCAGCGCGTCCCGGCCTCTCGCGAAAATCAAGCGGCCGGCTTGGCCACTGAGGGCCGGCTTCTTGCAAGGACGCGCTGCAGCGCGTCCCTGACAACAGAGAAACTCAAGTGGCCGGCTTGGCCACAGACGGCGTCCGGCTGACGAGCCAAACCCCCGCCACAATCATCAGTGCGCAACCAATCTTAAACCAGCTGATATCACGCGTGTAATCGCGCTCCACGACAGACGCCAGGAGCAAGGCAAAGATGCCGGCGAACACCGGCTGCAGATAGATATACGAACTGGCAATCGTCGGCGACAACCGATGAATCGCCAGGATATTGAAGAGGTAAGTCAAAAACGTTGTACACACGATGACGAACGCCACACAGAACCATTGCCAGTGACTCAGACTCGACCATGCCACGGTTTTCAAGCCCATGCCGCCGAAGGGAAAGACGAGCGCGATGGCGATTAAAAACGTCCACGCGACGATGTCTAGCGGATGATACTTCTGCATGAGCGGCTTCACCATCACGAGGTAAATGGCGTAAGAAATACTGTTGAGTAAAATGAACACGTCACCTTGCAGAGAACTATGCCCGCCTACATCACCGTTGCTCGACCACAACAGCATCGACGCGCCCAGCGCACCAATCAGCACGCCCACGGCTTTGAGCAACGTGATGCGCTGCTTGAGAAACACGGCACTCATCACCATAACCAAGATGGGATTACTCGTCATGATGATACTCGCATTCACCGGCGACGTCAGGGCGAGGCCATTGAAAAAAAGCAACTGATTCGTCGCTACGCCCGTGATGGCGCACAACAAAAACCGCCACCAGTCTGCACGCTGTGGGATGACAATTTTGCGAAGGGCGACTAGCCAAAAAAGCGCAGCAGCGCCCATGACCCGCAAGGCAATGAAGCTCGTCGGGGCGATGGGATCGGGCATCACCGATTTGGCGATGATGAAGTTGGCACCGTAAATCAGTGCCACCGCCAACAGCGCCATATGTGCCCAAAAGTTCTTCGGCATTAAAGCGTGGACTTGGCCTCTGCTACCACCTTGGCAGCATTGCCAATAAAGATGCGATCGCCGTTGATCATGACGGGACGCTTCAAAAACGTGTACTCTTCGAGAATGTATTTGCGGTAGTCCTTCTCAGTGAGCTTCATTTCGTTCAAGCCCATCGAGCGATACTTCATCGCAACACGGCTGAAAAGGGCCTCATAAGAACCGGCCAGTTTTTTCATCTCATCGATTTGCGCGGGCGTGATGGGTTCGAGCTTGATGTCTTGCATGTCGAAACCCTTGAGCTTGCTGCCCCATTCCTTGATGATACGTTGGTTGGTGCCACAGTTGCCCAGGTGATACACTTTTTTCATGGTGATTTATTTACGCGAAAAACCACGAATCACCGCTACGAGTTCATTCAAGCCCGGACCAAAATGCTCGTTGTTGTCAACCACCAGATTACAGCTGCTCACAAAAGGCTCCAGGTATTTCTCCTCAGCCGGACGCACGTGATTGAACCACTGGTAGCGCACCTGGTCTTCACCAAAGCCGCGTTCCTTACCATCACGCTGAATACGGCGCTGCAAGCGCTCTTCGTGATGCACGTCGATGTACACTTTGTAATCAAGCTGGTTCCAGATTTCTTCGTAATGAAAAACGAAGAGTCCTTCCATGATGACCACGGGCGCCGGATGCACAATGACCTTTTGCGGTTCCCAGGCTGGGTTGTTGAAGTTGTACTCGAGTTTTTCGATGGAGTCGCCGTTTACCAATCGCATCATGTCATCATGAAAATGCGTGCGGTTGATAGAGGTCGGCATATCGAAATTGTGCTGCCCATTTTCATCCACATGCTGTTTTTCCTTGGGCTCGTAGTAGTTGTCTTGCGACACGAGCGCCACATCTTCTGCGGTGAAATGGTTCATCAGTTCGCGCAGGAAACTGGTCTTACCCGACCCGCTGCCCCCGGCGATTCCAATTAAAAAAGTTTGCTTGTGCTTCACGCGGTAAAAGTAAGCACGCCGTTGGAACTTGATGAATGGCAAGAGGCCATGCCCGCAACCCTTTCATTATTTCCTCGCATAAAGTATCTTTGCTATTCTGTTTTAAAACACAAAACTAATCGTATGCAATCGATCCTGACTTCCATCTTCAGCCTTGTGCTGTGCCTTACCCTCAGCGCCCAAATCCCAACGTACGTTCCCACCGACGGCCTCGTGGGATGGTGGCCGTTCAATGGCAATGCGAATGATGAGAGCGGGAATGGCAACCATGGTGTGGTGAATGGGGCGACGCTCGCGGAGGATCGGTTTGGGCAATTAACTTCAGCAATGAATTTTGATGGTATCGACGATGATATCACTATCCAGAACTCCCCTGAACTGATGATTTTAGGAGACATCACGATGAGTGCCTGGGTTAGAACAGAAGGTTATGACCAAGTGCACAATTACCAGACCGTCATATCCAAGCGTCAACAAGACTACTCTTGGCAATATGCTATGGGAATTAGTTATCATTTTCCAAACTCACATGCAACTAAGTTCATTACTTCCAGAGGAAATGGCCCCGGAAATCAAGATCAAGTTTGGTCAGTTACTCCGGTTGAGACAAATCAATGGGAGCATTGGACATGTGTATATGAAGGCAATGAAATAAGAATTTATAGAAATGGCATACTCGACACTTTCGGGTTTAATGATGTAGTTACTCCGGTTCAAGATGGCGTTCTGCTATTCGGTAGGTCTCATACTTGGAATACTGCGGAGCAGTTCCTCGGCTCCATCGACGACATCGCCATCTACAACCGCGCCCTCACCCCTGCCGAAATCACCCAACTCTACACCGCTGCCGAAGAACCTGTTGCGACCTGCACACCGCTTGCTCCCAATTTACAAAACGGACTGGTCGGCTACTGGCCCTTCTGTGGCAATGCCAACGACGAAAGCGGCAATGGCAATGACGGTGTGGTGAATGGCGCAACACTCGCGGAGGATCGGTTTGGGAATGTGAATAGCTGCTATTACTTTAACAACAATCACATTCAATTACCAAGTGAATTTGGATTTACATCACCCACTGGCGAGTTTACGACCTCGATTTGGTTTAACTCCAACTTCACCACTAATCCGCAACAATTTTTCCTGGATCTGAGATTTGGCAATCAGGTCAGAATTGTGCTTGACGAGTTTAACACATTAGATTTTAATGTTGAAGGGCCCATGGGAGGCGGTTGGGTCAACGGACCTGCTAATACTGACTACATAGGTGAATGGACTCATATGGTTGGAGTAGTCAGACAAGACAGTTTGTTTCTCTACCTGAATGGTCAACTCGTTAATAGTAATTCCGCCAATAACATTTTCTCCGTGCCTTTCAATGCTGAGAGCGGCATCTGCAATTCTTGCGGAAATGAAATCTACAGATCGATTGGCGCAACAGATAATTTATATCCGAATCAATTCACAATTGGCTCCCTCGACGACATCGCCATCTACAACCGCGCCCTCACCCCTGCAGAAATTGCACAGCTATACACGGGTGCCGCCGCTCCCTGCAACCTCATCGCCAGCGAAACGCAAGACACGCCCGTTGAAGTGGGTGGAAGTGCGCAGATGTACGTAACGCTCAACGCCACCGACAACAGCATGCAGTGGCAAACCAACGCCGCAGGACTGGGATGGATGGACGTGCAAGACAACAACACCTACACGGGCAGTCAAACGCAAAATCTGCTCATCAGCAACGCAACGCTGGCCAATCACGAACAGCCCTTCCGCATCATCGTCACCGACGGCATCTGCAACGATACCTCCGACGTGGCTTTGCTCCTGGTCAACAACACCTGCACAGCATATGATACCATCACAACTACCGTAGAAGTCTTCGACACCCTCACCATCGAGAACGTGGTGGAGGTCTATGATACGCTCACCATCTACAACACCATCGACATCTTCGACACCACAAGCGTCACCGTAGAAGTGTTCGATACAATCACCAACGTGGTGGATGTGTTTGATACCACCACCATCTATTTGCAAGTGGATATTTTCGACACACTCTTCATCGATGTGTACGACACCACGTATGTTCAGCAAACGATTGATGTGTACGACACGACCTACGTCACCCTCACCGATACGACCTACATTCAAGTCATCGACACGGCGTATGTAACAGTAACAGATACACTGCTCATCGACATCACGTTCGTAGGCTTCGAAGGACAACCGAGCTGGCTCAATACCGTGCTCGTTTACCCCAACCCCGCCAGCGATTACATCACGATTGATTACGGCAACTTCGAATTGATGGCCGGCTACAACACCATCATCACCGATGCCGCAGGAGCCACCGTATACTCCGGCGCAGTGAATAGTCAGCAAGCCACCATCGACATCAACGCATGGGGAGCCGCCGGCGTATATTTCATGAGCGTGTATAACGCAAGCGGCAGTGTGGTGGCCGTGAGGCAGATTGTGTTGGAGTAAGGAACGGCGCAAAGGGATTTCACGCAAAGAGACGCAAAGGGATTTTCACGCAAAGAGACGCGGAGAGAGATTTCACGCAAAGAAACGCAAAGGGAGAATCACGCAGAGACAACACTCTGTGGTAAGCCAAGCTACTGTCTTCTCTGCGTGTATTGTCTTTGCGTGCTTTGCGTGAAAATATTTCCGCGGGCTTTGCGTGATTCTAACTCTGCGTCTCTCTGCGTGATTCTCCCTCTGCGTCCCTCTGCGTGAAAATCTCTCCGCGGTCTTTGCGTCCCTCTGCGTGAAAATCTCTCCGCGGTCTTTGCGTGATTCTCCCTCTGCGTTTCTCTGCGTGAAAATGCCTTTGCGTTCCTCTGCGTGAAAATGCCTTTGCGTGTAACTCTCCCCACCATCACACTACCATCAAATTACACCCCCGCACATCCGCAAAATCAAATCGCCCCGTCACCTCAAAACTGCCATCACCATGCACCACTCCTAAATCCTGCGTGGCGATGAATGCACACGAATCCACATTGGCCAGATCCAGGATGTTGAGTCCGCCTTTGCCCGCCGCGTAATTGCTCAACGGATCTTGCACATCGCGAACGCTCACTGCCATCCACGGCGGACAGCGAAATACACCATCGCCCTGCGAGTATGCCTGCGACAAGAGTTCGGTCATCCCGTATTCACTGTGCACATGCGCCACGTGAAAGGCTTCCTTCAGCACACGATGCACCTCCTGACGAATCATCTCTTTGCGTCTGCCCTTCATGCCGCCCGTCTCCATGAAGATGGTATGCGGCAACACCGTCGGCATCGACTCCGCGAAATCAAGCAAGGCAAACGTGACACCGAGCACCAGATTTTTCTTACCTGCTGCTTCGGCACGCACCAACGCTTCGCGCAACTCCTCCTGATGCTTGAGGAAAAAACCACTGCCCGGCTGCGCCTGCGCGATGAGTTCCTCCGCCATCAAAATCAACGACGATCCTTCGCGCTCGAGATAAGAAGGCAAGAGCGCATAAATGATGTACTCCGAAGGCGAACCATAACGCAGTTCAAATCCGCGCATAAACGAACGACGGTACATCTCAAGCGAACGCACCTCATGCCTGCTCGTTTGCATGCCCGTCGTGCCGCTGCTGGTGAACACGATTTCCGGATTAAACTCCCCTGTAATAACCCGATGCGTCTTGAAAAAACCAATCGGCAAATAGGGAATGTCGCTCGCCGTTTGTATCGCAGTTGGATTGACATGAATCAACTCCAGATACCTGCGATAAATCTCGCAATGGGCTGCCTGATGTCGGAATACCTCGAGCGCCGCGGCATTTCGCACGCCGATGGAGGTTATCGAAAAAGGATCAGGCAGATTTTTCATGCGGGAACAAAGAAAATCGATAGTTTTGAGCAACATGAAGCATGCACTCATTTTATTCGGAATTTCCTTGCTTTTCGGGGGTTGCCTGGAGAAAGAGAAATTCCCGGATGAACCACAACTGACCTCCGGCCGACTCAACGTCACGGGCTCAGGAGCGAAGATGGTGCTTGGCTTTACCGATGGCGACGGCAACTTCGGATTGGAAGAAGGTGATACCACCGGCCTTTTCGACCCTTGCATTCGTCGCTGGAACCTTTATGCTGAATATTACGAAAAGCAGAACGGTCAGTGGGTATGGATTCCCATCGACCCCTGTGATGGCCCCTTCCCCGACGGCGATGTGGCGTTTTATTACGTCGTGCCATGGGCCAAACCAACAGGCCAGGACCAAACCCAGCAAGGCGACATCACCATCGATATGCCGCTATGGAATCTCCCGAGTGAATTCGACACCGTGCTTTTCAAAGTCAACATCGTCGACCGCGATATGAATGAAAGCAACGTGCTGGAAATCGGACCGATTGTTAAGTGACGAGGGGCGAGGGGCGGTTGAAAAGTCTATCGAAACACAGGAGCCCCAGCGGGGCGAAATATTACTAGCCAAAAGGAAGTCGTTAGCCAAAGAGCCCCGGAGGGGCGGCACATGCGAAGGGCGAAGGAAGATGAACACATGATCATAAAAAAGGCCTGTCTCGAATAATCAAGACAGGCCTTTTTATTTAAATTTATAGGTCGAATTATTAGAGAAAACT
>JBKCDO010000070.1:0-22160 GCA_046304755.1 Flavobacteriales bacterium | reverse complement strand
AATTAAAGCTCTTCCTTCAAATACTTCCCCGTCCAGCTACCCTTGACTTTAGCCACAGCCTCCGGTGTGCCCTCGGCGATAATCTGACCGCCGCCGATGCCGCCTTCAGGACCAACGTCGATGAGGTGGTCGGCGATTTTGATGACGTCCATGTTGTGCTCAATCACCAGCACCGAATTGCCGCGGTCGACCAGACGGTTAAGCACATTAATGAGCATCTGCACGTCCTGAAAGTGCAGTCCTGTGGTGGGTTCATCCAAGATGTACATCGTGTTGCCCGTGTCGCGCTTGCCAAGCTCGGTAGAGAGTTTCACACGTTGCGCTTCGCCGCCACTGAGTGTCGTTGAATGCTGGCCGAGCGTGATGTATCCGAGTCCAACGTCCTGCAGGGTTTTCACCACATGACGAATGCGCGGATGTGCATCGAAGAACTCCACGGCCAAATCCACGGTCATGTCGAGGACATCGGCGATGCTTTTGCCCTTGTAGCGAATCTCCAATGTCTCGCGGTTGTAGCGCTTGCCCGAACAGATTTCGCAATTCACCATCACGTCAGGCAGGAAGTTCATCTCAATGGTCTTCACACCGGCACCCTTACAGGTTTCACAGCGACCACCGCTGACGTTGAACGAAAAACGTCCGGGCTGATAGCCGCGAATTTTAGCCTCGGGAAGAGCGGAGAATAAGTTTCGAATCTCCGTGAAGATTCCCGTGTACGTACTCGGATTGCTACGCGGCGTCCGACCAATAGGGCTTTGATCAATCTCAATCACTTTGTCGAGATTCTCCAGGCCTGTAATCTTTTTGTGTGGAAGCGGCTTCTTCACGCCATTATAAAAATGGTGATTCAGAATAGGGTAGAGCGTGTGCTCGATGAGGGAAGACTTGCCACTACCACTCACACCGGTGACGCATACAAACATGCCCAGCGGGATATTCAAATCGACGTTCTTCAGGTTATGACCGGAAGCACCACTGAGCTTCAGCCATTTCTTATTGCCTTTGCGACGTTCCTTCGGGACTGCAATCTGCAACTCACCTCGCAGGTAGCGGGCGGTTATGCTGTCTTCTTGCTTGAGCGTCTGTGGATGACCTTGTGTCATGATGCGACCGCCGTGCACACCGGCACCAGGGCCGATATCAATGAGGTGATCGCTTTCCAGCATCATATCGCGGTCGTGTTCCACTACAATCACACTGTTGCCACCATCGCGCAGCGCCTGCAGCGAGGCAATCAACTTGTGATTGTCGCGCTGGTGCAGACCAATGCTGGGCTCATCCAGAATGTAGAGCACACCCACGAGCTGTGAACCGATTTGCGTAGCCAGTCGAATACGCTGCGCTTCACCACCGCTCAAGGTGCGGGCACTGCGGTGCAAGGTGAGGTAGTCGAGTCCGACGTCTATCAGGAAGCCCAGTCGGTTGCGCACTTCTTTGAGCGGTTCGCGGGCAATCGCCAACTGACGTTGACTCATGCTGTATTCCGCGCCCTGAAGCCATTCTGCCAGTTCGCGCAGCCCCATAGCGGCCAGGTTTGCGATATTTTTCTCGCCAATTCGGAAATAGAGCGCTTCCTTTTTCAAGCGCGCTCCGCCACATTCCGGGCAAGGCATCTTATTCATGAAACTCTCAGCCCAGCGGCGTAGGGCAGGAGAGCTGTCCTCATCAATCTGTTTTTCAATCTGCGCAATGATTCCCTCGTAACGAATTTGGTAGGTCACATTGCCACCGGTGGTCACATCGAATAGCTGTTCTGATCCGTAGAGCAGCGTATTGATGACTTCTTCATCAATTTCTTCAATAGGCGTATTCAGGTCGAAGCCGTAATGCTTGACCACGCCTTCTACCTGTTGAAACGACCAGTTATTTTTCCCTTCTCCCAAAGGAACAATACCACCTTTCTTGATGGACTTTTTCGGATCAGGAATAATCTTGAGCATATCCACCTCGGCCACTTCCCCCAGACCACTGCAATGCGCGCAGGCTCCATAAGGAGAGTTGAAGGAGAAAAGGTTTGGTTCCGGCTCGGCGTATGCCATTCCGGTGGTCGGACACATCAAGTGACGACTGAAATGCTTCGGTGTTTGCGGTTTGGATGCCGCACCCTTTTTCTTCGGTGTCGCTTCCTCTTCATGCGGAAGAATCATCAACGTGCCTTTGCCCAGTTTCAGTGCAGTGTTCACGGTTTGACGAATGCGGCTGAGCTCAGGATCGGGTTGCGCGGATTTCGATTTTGGAGCGATTGGCCCCACTGCGAGACGGTCAACGACCAACTCGATGTCGTGAATTTTATAGCGATCGACTTTGTGGCCTTTGGTCAGCTCCACGATGCTTCCATCGATGCGTGCGCGCAGATAGCCCTGCTTCATGATGGATTCGAACAGCTCACGGTAATGTCCTTTGCGACCTTTCACCAGCGGTGCGAGCACCACAATTTTTTGTCCCGCATACGACTCGCGAATGAGGGTTGTGATTTGGTCATCGGAGTAGCGCACCATTTTCTCTCCCGTTTCATAGGAGTAAGCCTCGGAGGCACGCGCATACAGCAATCGCAGGAAGTCGTAAATCTCCGTGATGGTGCCCACGGTGGAACGGGGGTTCTTGCTTACCGTTTTCTGTTCGATGGAAATCACCGGCGAAAGCCCATTAATCTTGTCGACATCGGGACGCTCCATGTCACCGATGAACTGACGCGCATAGGCTCCAAACGTTTCCATATAGCGACGTTGACCTTCGGCATAAATGGTGTCGAATGCCAGTGAGGACTTTCCACTTCCACTAAGGCCTGTGATGACCACGAGTTGATTGCGCGGAATACTGACGTCGATATTTTTCAGGTTGTGCTCGCGAGCACCGATGACTTCTATAAGCTCCTCTGCAGGTTCCATGGTACAAATATGACAGGTGAAGGAACACCTCACAAGCGAACTTGTTCACACCGCCTGAGCAGTGTTGGAATGCTTTTCCATGCTTATGTTTGAGGCCAATCGAATAACCACGGTATGCTCTTTCAAACATCGACTTTTGCGTTGTTTTTCATTGTTGTTTTCGCCGTCTATTGGGGCTGGGGAAAAGGTATTCGCATGCGCCAAAACGGCTGGCTATTGCTGGTGAGTTATTTCTTTTACGGATGCTGGGACTGGCGGTTTTTGGGGCTGCTTGCGTTTTCCACATTACTGGATTATTTCTCGGCGATTCGAATTGAGCAGGCGACATCGGACCGCAGGCGTTTTCAGTGGTTGTGGATCAGCATTGTCATCAACCTGGGCTTATTGGGTGCGTTCAAATACTTCGACTTTTTCTCGACGTCATTTTCGCAACTCATGGCGAAGATGGGCTTTGAAAGCCATCCCTTACTGCTCCACTGGATTCTTCCTATTGGCATCTCTTTTTACACTTTTCATGGGCTTTCGTATGTGGTGGACGTGTATTACAAACGCATTCAGGCGGATCGAAACCTCATCGATTACAGTTTGTTTGTGAGCTTCTTTCCCTTGTTGGTTGCCGGTCCCATTGAACGTGCGACACATTTGCTTCCGCAACTCAAGAAACCGCGCATTTTTAATCGCGTAGCAGCCACCGATGGCATGCGTCAATTGCTCTGGGGCTTGTTTAAAAAGGTGGTAGTGGCCGACAATTGTGCTCTGATTGCCAATGCCGTATTTGAATCACCCGGTGAATGGGGCGGTGCCGGATTATGGCTCGGAGTGTTTTGTTTCACCATACAGATTTATGGCGATTTTTCGGGGTATTCCGACATGGCTATTGGACTGGCGCGCTTGCTGGGCATTGACCTGATTCGCAACTTTCGATTTCCATACTTCTCTCGAAGCATCGCTGAATTCTGGCGCCGTTGGCACGTTTCATTGTCGTCCTGGTTTCGTGATTACCTCTACATTCCCCTGGGCGGTAACAAAGTTGGGATGGCTGCGCAGGTGCGCAACACGTGGATTATTTTCCTCATCAGTGGATTGTGGCATGGGGCCAATTGGACGTTTATCTGCTGGGGTGCTTTGAATGCCTTGTATTTCATGCCGATTCTCCTTGCGGGGAAGAATCGGATGTTTCTTGATGACGTGCACGGACGTTGGCTACCTTCTGTAAATGACGCTTTACGAATCGCTTTCACTTTCGTGCAAGTCATGCTCGCATGGGTGCTCTTTCGCAGTGAAAGTTTGACCGAGGCCATGCAGGTTTATAGTGGGATGTTTAACCCCTCAGATTGGTTGAAGGGGGACTTCTCGCTGCTGTTGGGTGTGCCTAAAACCTTACTGATGGTTTGCTTGATGCTGCTGGCGGAATGGTTTGGCCGCAGAGGAACGCATGCCTTGCAACTACTCGATGGGATTCGCTTTGCCCCGATGCGCTGGAGTGTTTACTATCTCATCCTGCTGGCTCTGGTTTGGTTTGATGGGGTTCAACAACAATTTATCTACTTCCAATTTTGAGCATGAAATCATTTCTGTTTCGTCTGCTTGTGTTTTCGCTGCCGATGGTGGCGATTGGAATTGTTTATATTGGTGAAGACCCTTTTAAAGTGTTGCGCTCTTATACAAATTATCACCCTGTAGGCATAGCATTATCGGTACCGCTGAACCAGAGCATGGTCAGCACTTCTGTATTCGATCACAATCATCATAATGCCGAATACAACGCCTTTATTTTCGGAAGTTCCCGTTCGATGTTTTACCAGGAAAACGATTGGAAAAAGCATTTACCGGTCAATGCACATGTTTTTCACTTTGACGCATCATCAGAGACGATTGAAGGCATTGCACACAAGTTGAAGTACACTGCTGAGAGTGGGTCAGCAGTGGATTATGCTCTGATTATTATTGATGGTAACTCCTTTGACTCGCAGCAATCGTTCAACGAGCATTTGTACATGGAAGATCCTAAGCTTCAATACTATCGAAATGTAATTGCTTTTCAAAGTGCTCATTGGATGGCATTTCTGGATCGCAGCTTCTTGCGGGCCTATGGTGATTATCGCTTAACACAAGAGGCGAAGCCTTATATGTGGGAGCAGGGTGTTCTCGATCATAGGCCGTTTGTTTACGATTCGATTTCGAATGAACTGCGCTATGATTATTTCGAAAATTTGATTGACTCCGGGAAGTACTACACCGAGGAACGTATGAAGACGTTTTATCCGCGAAGTGGAAAAATCAAAATTGCCGCGCCTGTTATTGCTGATCGGGATGAAGCAGTTTTGGTTGGAATTGCTCACCAACTGCAACAATTGAAAACGGACTTCTACGTCGTGATTAGTCCGCTGTATAATCAAATCAGCATGAATCCCGGGGATGTTGAAATACTTCAATCCATCTTCGGTAAACAGCGGGTATATGATTTTTCAGGGGTGAATCGATTTACCGAAGATTACACCCATTACTACGAGCGTTCTCACTACCGGCCGTTTGTAGCCGCCAGGGTTATGGATTCTATCTATGGTCGGTGAAACGCTGTCTCAATGGATGAAGATTGTATATTCGCCGACGACTTTTTAAATTACGATGCCTCAAACTTCTAATCGTCTCATAGGAATTGACGTTGCTTACGCAGTTGCGCTTATTGGGTGCGTGGTTTATGGCTACTCATTTACCATTGGAGATTGGGTCCTGCGTTCACTGTCACACACGAAATTCGGAATCATCCTCGATTGTTTCCCGGCGCTGTTTTTCTTTCTTAATGGTTTTACCATAACGCTGACCATGCGCGACCGACGCATTAGCAATCGCAAGTTACTTTCTTATTCGGGCAAGCGTGGCTCTGTGCTGTTGTTCACTGGACTGATTTTTTGTGCGATATGGCCCATGAACATGCTCATTGCTTCAGGCCTGATGTTTATGATTACACCGTTCGTGGCGCAGTGGAATAATATCCTTATCCGTGTCATCATGCTGCTGACGGTGGTGTTCGGAATTGCCATGTTGTATCTGGACGTGCCTACGCACGCTGCCTATACCTTGCCTTCGCTAGAAGGTGGGGAGATATATAACGGAATGGGCTTTTTACTTTTTAACGGCTATTACTCGCCGCTTCCCTGGTTGGTATTCTTTTTCGCAGGTTTGGTCTATGGAAGATCTGAGGTGCGCCCGCGTGGCTGGCTTCCTCCGTCAAGCCTCGTTGGAATAGCCATGATGATTGCAAGTTATTGGGTGCACAAGTTTGCAAAAACACTGGATACCGATGCCTTGTTGCTTCAGCGATTTGACCTGAATATTCTGAATGTCAGACTCCTGTTCCCGGCATTTTGTGTATATGGAATTGGAATGTGTCTGGTGGTGGTTAACAGTTTTATTTATTTCTTCCGAAGATTGAGCAATCCGACTGCATTGCGGTTTGTTCAAACGATTTCATCTATGAAATACAGTTTGGTGCTCTTCTATACGGTCATCGGATCGGTAACGATTTTGGCCTCCAATATTGAGTTTTTTCTCAATCGCATTGCACTTTTCATATACGTTGTGCTGGCGACAATACTGACCTTCTATCTGCCTTTTCTCTGGCGTAAAAAAGTCAGTGAGAAGGGACCAATGGAGTTTGTCATTAAGCGAATCTCCGGCTCTGCCAAAAAATGAGCTATCGGTTTCAACATCATGTATTGCGGTTTCATAAGCCGGCTAAAACATCACGCGATACGCTGCTCGAGCGCGACGTCTACTACCTCCGGGTTCAAAGTCCCGATGGTGCTCACGTGGGGTGGGGCGAATGTGCTCCCATCTGGGGATTGAGTCCGGAGAGCAAGCCTGAACTGGAGAGTGTGATATCCCGTTTTCCCCAATTGATGCAAGATCCGGAGGCATTGCAGGCTTACCTCGATCGTATGCCGTCCTTGAAATTTGCTGTTGAAACAGCGCTGTTGGATGTTGTGAATGGGGGAGAACGTCATCCCTTTCAGGTTGATCTTATGCAACCTATTGTTCTCAATGGACTTGTTTGGATGGGGGATATCCCGACCATGCTTGCCTCATGCAGAGAGAAAGTCGAGCAGCGATTTTATACTGTAAAATTCAAAATTGGAGCACATGCCCTCGAAGATGAACTCGAGATGATTCGCGCCGTGCGCAGTGAGTTTTCCGAGTCAGCATTGGACATTCGCCTGGATGCCAATGGCGCTTACTCTGCAGAAGAGGCTCTGGAAGTGCTTGACCGTTTTTCGAAGTATCGCATTCATTCCATTGAACAACCCATCAAACAAGGACAATGGGAAGCAATGGCAAGGCTTTGTGAGAAATCTCCGATTCCGATTGCGCTCGATGAGGAATTGATCGGAGTGAACGATTTAGTGCAAAAGCGCCAATTACTGGATACCATTCGTCCGCAATACATTGTTCTGAAACCCACATTGCATGGCGGCTTTTATGGTTGTGATGAATGGATAACACTTGCTCAGGAGCGCAAGATTCAATGGTGGGTAACCTCCGCTTTGGAGTCGAATATCGGATTGAATGCCATCGCGCATTGGTTCCTGACCAAGAAGAACGATTTGCCTCAAGGCCTGGGAACCGGTTCGTTGTATGCAAATAATATTCAATCACCGTGGGTGGTCCATAAAGGAATGCTGCTTTGGGATGAGGAAGGCACTTGGAATCTTCAACCGCTTGAGCGATGATGCTTCACCCTGAATTTTCTTATAATGGAAATTCTCTTGCAGGGGAAGAGGGAATTTCATTTTTACGTCAACTTGAAAGCACATCCGAGCCTTGGGAGCGCGAGCATGCGAAGTTCATGCGGCAATGGTTGTCAGACGAAACACATATCGACGTTCAAACTTCCGGATCGACCGGTGAACCGAAAACATGGCCGGTGGCGAAGGAGATGTTTGCCGCCAGTGCAGGTATTACCGGACAACACTTTGCGTGTCTTTCCGGAACGCGAGCGCTGCTTTGTCTGCCCTCCGGTTTTATAGCCGGTAAAATGATGCTGGTTCGCGCGATGACCTTGGGCTGGAAGCTTACTGCTATTGCCCCTTCCGCGCATCCTTTACTTTCGATTGAAGAACCTTTCGATTTTGCGGCCTTCACTCCAATGCAACTGGCCGATCTCAGCGAGCGGGAACTGCGCAGATTTGCAGCTATACGAACCGTTATTGTTGGTGGGGCCGCTGTGCCGGCTGTGTTGCGCCGACAGTTGACCGCTCGTGGCAACGAAGTGTTTGAGACCTATGGTATGGCTGAAACGCTGAGCCACGTCGCTGTGCGTCGCTTTGCTGAGCAGGAAGTTCCTTTCGAGGCTTTACCCGGTGTGCGTTTTCGTATTGATGAAGAGAACCGGTTGATTATCGTTGCCAAGCACCTGGGCGAAATGCAGGTGTTTACGCAAGACGTGGTGGAGCTCACCAACGACCGCCACTTCTATTACCGTGGACGTTTTGACAATATGATCAATAGCGGGGGAGTGAAGCTTTTCCCTGAAACCATCGAACGCAAACTGCAAGGCGTTGTCACGATGCCATTTTACATCAGCGCCGAAGAAGATGCGAAGTTCGGTCAACGTGTGGTCCTGCATCTCGAGAGCTCGGAACCTGTGCTTGAGCAAGAACTCCTCGCGCGGTGTAAGGATGTGCTCGATGCATACGAGGTTCCCAAAACGGTGCGCACTTCACCGCTCTTTGAACGCACCGAGTCCGGAAAAATTAAACGAATTAAACGATAACCATCATGGAACTGGTCTTTGCAAGTGGCAATGAAAACAAGGTGTTGGAAGTCGCCAAGAAGTTGGGGGGAACGATTCCGCTCAAAGGACTGCGCGACATTGGCTGCACAACGGATTTGCCGGAAACGTCGGAAACGCTGGAGGGCAATGCACGGCAAAAGGCGCGCTATGTGTGGGACCATTTTAAGGTCAATTGCTTTGCTGATGACACCGGCCTAGAGGTCACAGCGCTCAACATGGAACCGGGCGTGTATTCTGCGCGATATGCCGGTGAGCAACGGAGTGCTTCCGACAACATGCAATTGCTGTTGGAGAATTTAAAGTCCCATACCGATCGATCTGCGCGTTTTCGCACGGTCATTTGCCTCATTATTGAAGGAGAAGAATTCCTCTTTGAAGGAATGGTCCAGGGTTCCATTCGTCAAACGCCATCGGGTAATGAAGGGTTCGGCTACGACCCCATATTCGAACCGGCAGGATACGCAATCACCTTCGCTGAAATGTCGCTCGAAGAAAAGAACATCATCAGCCACCGCGGCAAAGCCATCGCTGCCCTGCGCGATTTCTTAACCGCACGAACAAACTAAATGTCATTCATATATCTTAGCACTACATAAACACTAAACCCTCACCTACGCCAACCTCATTCTCATTCTCTTTCTGTTTCTCGCTCTAGAATTTTTAGAGCGAGAGCGAGAATGAGAAACAGAATGAGCAGCCCTCACCCCTCACCCCATGGAACTCATCACCGGAAACATCATTGCAGCCATCATCGTGCTGTTACTCATCTTCAAATCGTTCGTTGTTATTCAGCAAGGAATGATGGGCGTTGTCACCATCTTCGGCAAGTACCGTCGTGTACTTTCGCCCGGATTGAATTTTACGATTCCCTTCATTGAAGTGGTATTCAAAAAAATCAGTACCCAGAACCGCAGCGTTGAGATGGAGTTTCAAGCGGTAACGTTTGACCAAGCCAATGTCTATTTCAAGTCGATGTTGTTGTACTCGGTGATGAATGGCGAAGAAGAAGTCATCAAGCGCGTAGCGTTCAAGTTTATCGATGAGCGTAGCTTGATGCAGGCGTTAGTGCGCACGATTGAAGGAACAATCCGTGCTTTCGTTGCCACTAAAAAACAAGCAGAGGTGCTCGGACTGCGCAATGAAATCGTGGAGCACGTGAAGGCCGAGATTGACAACCGTCTGGAAGAGTGGGGGTATCATTTGCAAGATCTACAAATCAACGATATCACTTTTGACGAGGCCATTATCAAATCGATGGCTCAGGTAGTGGCTTCAAATAACCTGAAGGCCGCCGCAGAAAACGAAGGACAGGCCTTATTAATTACCAAAACAAAAGCTGCCGAAGCAGAAGGTAACGCGATCAAGATTGCCGCGCAAGCGGAGCGTGAAGCCGCGCAGATGCGTGGTCAAGGAGTAGCATTGTTCCGCGAAGAGGTTGCCCGTGGTATGCAGAATGCCGCCCGCGAAATGCAGCAAGCCAATTTGGATACATCGGTAATCATGTTCAGCATGTGGACCGAGGCCGTCAAGAATTTCGCTGAATACGGCAAAGGGAATATTATATTTTTAGATGGTTCGCCCGAAGGCATGGATAAGGTCATGAAGCAAATGATGGGCATGAACAAAATGATGGACAAACGCTAGGGGCACCCCGTAAATCCCCATTACAGCGGACGGTATTCGAAATTCCGAATGACCACCTCATGTTCAAGCTGGTTGTTTGGACCGATAGTCGAGTAGGGCAGTGTCCACAGATTCATGCGGGCGTTGGTCGTACTTCCGGGATCAGGAATGACAATTGGCTGAGATGATTGTCCGCCTTCCGTCTTGATGCGCGGCGGGTGGTTCAAATCAAAATCCCAGGTCGCTATCGGTGTTCCTTCTGCTTTATCCCCCTTATAGCTGGCCCAGGTGATGAGTGTATCGGTCCACGTGAAGGTGTGCGTAGTTACGCCGCGAAGATCGGCCGGCTCGATTTCCCTTTCGCGGGTGCGCTCTGCGAAATACTGGCCGCCGAAGGCTACCGGTTGAACAGAGAAAGTCGTGGGAGATGTGCTGGCTGTATCCCCCCATTTCGCGAACTCGATGTCAACCTCGCTATTGCCATCAGTAAAGAAGGTGTTGTTGTCCCAAGTGAATAAACCGAAGACGACATTCTCGGAAAAGCTCATCGGGTCGGCTTGTATGGTCCACGTATACGTCCCAAATCCAAGGTTGTCCTGTCCAATAACCTCAGATGAATACCAAACTTCGTCGTGTTTAGCAATGGTCAGGTGCAGCCAACCGTTTTCATCTACCCATACATCATCGTACAGTCGTGAAAACATATTCGGGCCTGGGCCCATGGGTTCTGTTCCCCATTTCACATCCCATTTGCGGCCTGCGAATGTGACTTCATCACCTACGCGACCAAGAACGTCCTCGGGATTGGATTGCTTGCAGCCCATACCCAGCAGGATAAACAACAGGAAAGTATACGATTGGATTTTCATTACGGTAGATAGTTAATGGTAACGGATTGATCACCGATCATAATGTCGAATGCCCCGGCCTCAGTTACGCTTTTCAACTCTTTATTGATGAAGGCTAGATCAGCGGCGGTTAACGTGAATGTGTACTTCGCAGTTTGTCCCGCTTCGATGGTTTGCTTGCTGAACTTGCGCAGCTTTTTCACCGAAGGAGTTATCGATGCCACTTGGTCGCGGGTGTAGAGCAACACGGTTTCCTTTGCCGCCTGAGCTCCACTATTCGTCACACTGACGTTAATGTTGAGTGCACCTTGCGCTTTCAACTCTTTGCTCGAAATCTCGATTGGACCATAGGTCAATTTTGAGTACGACAATCCATGTCCAAATGCCCATTCCGGAGCATATGCGGTGTTGCCAAATTTCGGATCGAGTGTCTCGCTGAACTTGTGATCGTAGGTGATCAGCGATTGCTCGTGCGCAGGGTAAGTAAACGGTAGCTTTCCTGAAGGATTCACTTCGCCGAAGAGAATGCGCGCTAAAGCATCACTACCTAAGTCACCGGGTTGATACGCCATCACGATGGCATTGGAAACGGGAACGATGTCGTGGATGATACGCGGACGATTTTCAACCAACACTAGTACGATTGGCTTTCCCACTGTGCTCAGTTTCTTAACCAGTTCGCGCTGGGCATCCGGCATGCGAAGGTCTTCGATGTCGCCCGGTTTTTCTGTCGAGGGTAATTCTCCCAGACAAATCACGATGACGTCTGATTTCTTTGCTTGGGCGAGAGCATCTTCCACATTGGTCAAACTATCGAGCGTCGAGCCTGCTGCGAAAGTTGTTGTCGGGTTGAGCGCTTGCAAGGCCTCCACAATGGTGTGGCGTGACTCGTCTTCAAACTTGGCATCGGTTCCTTGCCAGGTGCGCGTCCAGGCACCGTTGAGCAGCGTCAGTGAGTTAGCTGCAGGGCCGCACACGAAAATGGTACTCTTATTCGACAATGGCAGCACGCCGTCATTCTTCAGCAAGGTGATGCTTTCCTCTGCGGTTTCGCGTGCAGCCTGCTGATGTTTTGCCGATGCGAAATCAGGGAATTCCTTGAGCGATGGAGGCATCGCATTCGTGAATAATCCCAGATCGCGCTTCATGATGAGAATGCGACGCACCGATTCATTCAAACGCGTTTCTGCGATTTTTCCTTCTTTTACCAAGGCGATAAGGTCGCGTGCAAACTCATAATCGTTGGGTACCATACATAGGTCGATGCCGGCGTCCACGGCGGCTTTCACCGACTCTTTGTTGTTTCCTGTGACTTTGTGGATCTGATGGAGCTTCATGACATCTTCCCAGTCGGTTACGGCCACTCCTTTAAAGCCCATTTCGCTGCGCAACAACTGCGTGAGGATAGCAGGATTCGCGTGCACAGGAATGCCATTGATTTCGCCGCTGTTGATCATGACACTCATGGCTCCCTCATTGATGGCCGCTTGAAACGACGGCATATAGATTTGACGCAGTTCAATGTCGCTGATGATTGCCGGCGTGCGGTCCTTGCCCGTGCGCGCACCGCTGTATCCAAGGAAGTGCTTCATGCAGGCTGCTACATGCGTAGCGTCCGGACGACCTCCGATTTCATACGAACCATTGCCCTGATAGCCTTGCACACAGGCACGGCCCATGATGGAACACACCAGCGGATCTTCGCCATAGGTCTCAAAGAAGCGCGACCAATTCGGGTTACGTCCCACGTCCAGCACCGGTGAGAAGTTCCAAGGAATACCGGCTGCACGCGTTTCATAAGCCGTAACACCTGCGCCCATCTTCACCAATTCCGGGTTGAACGTGGCGGCTTGAGCGAGTTGCTGTGGAAATAGGGTAGACCCCATCATGTAGTTGGCGCCATGGATAGCATCAACGCCATAGAGCACCGGAATTTTCAATCGACCTTGTGTGGCGGCCACGCGCTGAATCTCTCCGATAAGCGTATGCCATTGCGCGAGCGGGTATGCATGTCCACCGCAATTCAAGACCGAACCCACATGCCATTTGGTAATGGCTTCCTGCAATTTGGCAGGCTCAATGTGATGGGGTTCTACGAGCTTGTAGATACCACCTTCGCACACCACATCGAGGTTGATTTGCGTCATCTGACCAACCTTTTCCTCAATGGTCATTTGAGCAATGAGCGCTTCAATATCGACCGGGGCAGCAGCTGCCGGCGTTTGTTTTTTAGTTGGTTTTTGAGCACTGCAGCTCAGCGTAAGCAGAAGGAGAAGTATTGAAATAGACTGCTTCATAAGAAATAATTACGGCGTTATCGTGTCTTGTTTTTGAAAAAGACCCTTCCCCATAGAGCGGGTGAGGTGTGAAAACCTTCGCGATCGATGGAGTTCCAGCGCGATTGTGTTTGGCGAACGCTTTCTTTGTCGGCAACATCCAGCGCGAATTCCAGCGCATAGTCACCGCCTTCTTTCCACGGCTCAACGCCCAATTCCTTCCAAGCAATTTTGCATTCGAAGGAATACATGCGATTACTGATGCGATTGGTCTTCACTTCGGCATTGACCGGCAGTGAGCGCGTCCAGTCCCACACCTGCGGATTGGCACTCATGCGGATGCCCAGGTGGCGGTCGTCGGCGTAGAAGATGGCTCGCTTGGGATTCAATCCGCTGCGCGTGCTGAAGGCCAATTCAACGGCATCACCATTCCAGATATCCTTTCCTTCGCGTGTGGTGATCATCGGTGAGTCCTCGTGGATGACACCGGCAATCATCAGGTATTCGGAATTGCTGCCTATGTAGAGCTTGCCGCCTTCTACTTCAAATAACGTAAGTGCTGAATCTTGAACGTCGATCATTCCATCAAAAGCGAATTGATCAACTGTGCTCAAGGTTGACTGCTGGCGTCCGCGCGACTTGAACGGTTCGATGCGGATATTATCCATTGAAACAGTGCCTGATGATTCAAACTGCATGATGACTTGCTTGATGGATGAAACATCCACATCCCGTGCTTCAAAGGGGAAGTTTTCTAGCGGAACACGCACAGTGGTCCACTGATCGGTGATAACCTTGCCTTCAATCATCGAAGGTGAAAATCCTGTCCAAGCTTGCTCGCCATTGAAGTCTTCAAAACCTATAGCCCAGGGCAATCCCTTCATTGGACCTGTTAGTGAGCGCACGTCGAAAGCTATTGCCGCGGAAGTAGTGATTTGCGAAAAATCTTTGCCACTCCACCCGGCCCATCCGATACCCATACCTACCCAATCGCAGCCACCTCCGGGCTTATCCCATTGAATACGCATGTTGTTGGCGCCATTGGAGGCGCTACCGGTTTCACCGTTCACCTGAATACACGAAGGATTTTGGGTATGCCAGACCTCCGTGCTGATGACTTCATTGTAAATGGACGTAGCGCCAAGACCCTTGAGTGGACCTTCCGCCGGCCATTCCTCGCTGTCATACAAGCCAAGGGGTTTCACCCCCGTGCATGCCTGGAGCAACAACATCCCTGCGATGGCTATGGATACTCTGTTCATCATGGTTGCAGTGGTCCTCCTTCGGTGAAGGTTACGTAATCAAGATAAGCTTGAGAATAGCCTGATGCAGGGTTGGCCAGGAACAGAATAGAAACCTGAACGAGTTTGTCCGGTTCATGCAAGCCATTGCCGATCGGAGCCGTTTCCGCACCGTTTACCAAGGTGACGATATCTTCATACTTACGGCTAATCGTTGACCAACCGTCGGGACCGCCTGAGATTTCAAATGCCCAGAGGTCTTCCACACCATTGGAGTAACTACCGTCGCCGTTATCATCCTCTCTGAATTGAATAAGCGTCAAACCGTTGTCGTAGGCCTCAGGCTTATAAATCATGGCGTTGAAGAATACATTGTTCGCATTATTGCTGAGTGGGAAGTGCTCCACATCGTAAGCACTCGCCGGCATATCAATCATACCAATGAGCCAATCCCAGGTAACCGCTCCACCCATGTCGTAGTAGTTGTTGCCTTGAGCAGCCTGACCGTCGCTACGAACCGCGAAGCTCATGTTGGATCCTGATTGGATGAATGGTGTCCAGCCCGGGTTCAAGCCTGATTCGAAGTCACTCAGCACAAAGCCTTGCAGCGGACGAATCGTGAGCACTTCGAGCGTGTCGCGCAGTGTGTCGAGTTGATTTTCGAACGTGAGCATCACTTCGCAGGTTTCCTGACGGAACATCGGCAGAATGGTGGTTGAACCATTCCAGTTGAAGTCGACTGTTGAGGAAAATTCTTCGTGCACGTGACGGGCTCCCGATGACAATCCATGGACTTCGAGTTTCCAATTTAAGTTCTTGGAAAAAGAAGCATGAAAATGGGTCATTTCGCCTGCAGTGAGATCCAATGAATCATCACTGATGGTCAGCGTTTCTTCGATGAAGAATGGACCATAGATGTCTTCCAGGTTAGGACCATCAAAGGTTTCTTCCGGCTTACAAGCCTGCAGCCCTGCCATCAGAGCAATTGCAAAAAGGTATGGTAGTTTTTTCATGTTTAGAAATTGATTTGATAAAGCAGCATCCATTGCTTGTTGGTATAAAGTGCCTCGTCGAGCTGGTTGGTGCTGTTGAGGAACTGATAGTATTGTACACTCAAGAACGATTTATCACTAAAGGCATACTTGGCACCAATAGAGGCCAACTGCTCACTGCCCTTTAAGTTGAGCTCTGTAAAGTTGAAAATTTGTTGGTCTTCATCGCGCACGCTTTTGAGCTCAAAGCCTTCATAGGCGAGCATTTGGAATGCGGCGAGCAGGTGCCATTGTTTCTTCCATTCGAAGTCAATACCGGCTGTCATGGTTTTGGATGAAAGGTCTACCGCCGGTACCGATTCGCTGCCCTGACGGGTGGTGCGGTCGTTGCGCACACGCACCGTTACCAGTGCATCGCGGTCTTTTCCGGCCATGTAATTCTTCGCATTGAAATTCACCTGTGCTTCCTGACGCTCAAAGTTGCGCAGGGTAGTTGTTCCTTCGCCACGCACCTCTTGACCGCGGTAGTAGGTCAATTGCCCGCTAACAGGCATACTCTTTTTTTCATAACCTGCTGTAAGGATCATCGCCTGACGGTTAGGTGTTGCCTCACCATAAGGCGTAATGTTGTCGTATTGCGGATTGAATGCCATCAGATTTGTTTGCAACTGCATGGTGTACAAGCCGGATTCACGCATGAGGTCAATCATCGATACAGGTCGCAGTGCTTGCTCGTTTCCTACACGCTGAAAGGCGTTGAGCTGGCCATTGTAGTTCACGCGCTTGGTTTGAGCGCCCATGCTGCGGAAGTCGGAGGATACATACTTCAATTGCACACCGCCGGAAATTCCCATAGCATCGTGCTGCAGTTTGTATTTCGCATCCGCAAATTTTCCTTGCCATTCCGGAATGCTGTCTGAATCCTGCTCTTTGTAATACCACTTTGATCTACCGGCCTCAGCATCCAATGAATGCATCCAGTTGCCCATCTTGCGACGGTAGGCCATGGTTGCAGTCATGACGGGATGATGGAATGTGGTGGCGCTGCGAGAAGTACCGTAGATGTCGAATACATTGACATAGTTGAATCCTACGCGCAAGTGTTCACTTTGAACCACACTCAGATTCACACCACTGAAGATGCGGTCGCTGGTCTGGCTGAAGTCAGAAGTCTTCACCCGAGTGGCCACGGTTTTGATACCAATTTCTTTGATGAGTTTACCAAACTCGAAACCGACTTCAGCAGAGGCACCTTGCTGGCGCCAGCTATTGTCGTTTGCATAAAAGTGGTCGTAATTGACGACATTGGTTTGTTGCTGAAGCAAGAAGGGAACACCGGTAATCATTTCCTGATTGCTGTTCCATAGCGTATAAGGAGTCAGCTTATAATTGATATCCCCCAGCTGATAGCGAACGATGCCCCCGGCAACGCCCTTCACATACAGTTGACGCACGTCGAAGCTGACACCCGCGCCCCAGAATCCACCGTAGTCGTTGCGCACACGCACCATCCCCTGAATTTCCATTTGTGGATTCGGACGGATATTGATGCCCAGATCAACCAGCGTGTTACCGCTATTGAGCTTCGCTGTGGTGACAGTATCCTCTTCGAAATAGGAATTGTAATGATCGCTGTAGAATTGCGCACGCGCCGCGCCCACAAAGGTGATTTTGCGCGTGTCTTGTTGCGCCTGGGTCTGTGCCGCGTAGCACAAACTCAAAGCAACGATGGCTATAGTGTTGAATTTCATCTTCATTTAAAAGAATGCTTTAAGTTCTACAACAAGTTCCCTTCCCTTGAAGGCATCCAGCGGAAAGCTGGTGTCTTCGAATGTGTACCAGCGATGGCGCAGGTATAATCGGGTATTTTTCCCCAAATCGATATCGCCACCAACACCGAACCCTTTACCGTATTGGTTGAGCGGCCGGAACGTGGCTTCACTGATTTCAGTAAGGTAATTTCCAAGGGTACGCTCGATGCCGGCGTAGGCATTAAACATAAACTTTGGTGTTAGGCGGAAATACCACTCGAGTTCACTGGCGTATTGGCGCACGTAGGCTTCTTCTGTTGTAACAGGGATTGCCGACCAGTCGCGTGAGCATGTATTTGCTTGAAAGAGTGCGAAGAAATAGCTTTCATGTCCTGCGATGTCATGCTCGTATTTCAGCTGTACTTCTGCGGCATTGAAGAACTTCTTGTTAATGACGACACCTGCCGAGTCATCCGAAAGTTTGATGGTTTCGTACACATCACGATATACGTCAGAATAGCGGCTGTAAGGACCAACATTGGCCGGGAAGTTCCAGCGCCAGAAACGCGAGCGTGTGAATTGATTCACCGGATGGCCCACTGTGATGACGGCCGCTGCCGGATTGATTTCAGCCGAAGCGCCAATGCCCGCGCTGATCTTCAGTCGTTGCACTTTCGCTTGAATGTTCAGGTTGAGTCCCTGTCGGTTGTTGGTCATCTGGCCAACGCGTGTAACCGAACTGCCAAACGGCAATAGCAGGGAAGAGCTGCCCACGCTGCCTGCCGGCAAATCATTCACGGTGTATTCGCGCACAGCGGTATTCCAATAGACACCGGTGTTGTTCACCACTTTCGGACTGATGCGGAAGTAGTGAAGTTCAACGACAGGGCGATCACCTTTCATCACGTTGCTTGCTTTGAGCTGCATGACTTCACCCCAACCTTCGTTATGATTCGGGCTGAAGTATTCACCCAATCCAACTTCACCTTTCAACAACATACCGAAACGCTCATATTGGAACTCGGAAGTAATGACACTCAAGCCGAATGACTCTCGAGCGAGGCTATCAGTGAAGTTACGAGTGTTGATGCTGTTGATGCTTACAAATGCGTTTCCGGCAAAGTTCTTTTTTACTCGTCCGCCGAAGGCGTAATTGGGTGTTTGGACAAAACCACCGTTCTGTTCTGTTTTACCTACCATCAGGGTGGTAGAGAGATTTCCGGGTAATTGCGTTCCGTTCACCACAACTCCTTGAAACGCGCGATTACCCCAACGCGCATCCTGATCGATCGATCCTTGATCGTAGTATTGCTTGTAGCGGTTTGTCACGTTCTTTCCCATGGGATCCCAGGGGTTGCGTTCAAAAAGCATGAAGCGGTTGTAACCCTTCCACGAAGCGAAGGTCATATCGGAAATGGCCAACCATTGGATACCACCAACGGTGGTGTTCCAAGCGCCAAACTTTGTCTTGAAGTTTCCATATAAGTTCATCCCGAGCATGGTCCCCAGATTTCCGCCCAAAGGCAAAGACCCCAGTGGATATTGAATGTCGGGTCGCACACTGTCGGGTATTTGTCTTCCATACGAGGAGCCAATGCTTCCGTTGAGAAATTGGAACCAGCGCACATCGAATCCCCAGGAGGAGCCTCCAGGCAGTTGACCACTCACATTGAGCAAGAGATTGGGAAGCTGCGCGTCGTCACCGATGAAAAGCGAACGCGGTAGAACGGTATCTCCGGGCGCTGCGGTGAGCGTGTAAGGCATCATTTGGCGGGTGTACGTCGCAAAGAAGCGATAGAATCCATTGACCTGCACGCTCCCTTTGGGTTTGCGGAATTCACCGGGGGTCAATCCTAGTGACGGATAAGTGTTCTTGATGGTATCACGCAGCAAAAGAATGTCAAAGCGCTTATCCGTTTCGGATTGAGCAACCAGAATCTGCAGCGATAGGAGCACTAAGCTCAGTGTGGGTAGTATTCTCTTCATCATTGCATTTCCAGTTGTTTGAATTTGACAAGACGCGCGGGCTCTTCGCCTGCTGCCGGTGGCACGACATAAAACGGAATATTGCCGTATGCGCAGTGTCCTTCGCCATCGGTGACTTCATAGAACATCCGGTAAGCCCCTTCCGTTTTTGGTGCGCGAAAAGTAGCTTCGGAAACGGATTTGTCTTTGAACAAGCCGCTGACAGGTATGGGCGCAGTTTCAGCATCACCACCGGCTTTGATGTCGGTGCTTTCGGGAACAATCTGCCAGCGTGCTTGCAGCTTATCGTTATCAGGGTCGGTGACAATCGTTGATGCGGTGTACTTTTTTTCAGCTGTCAGCATAATCGATGAAGACGCTACTTTCTCGTCAATGAGTATGGAGGATAGGTGAGGAGCTTTATTGATCGGTTCTTTGCCACTCCAATAGCGCTCGAGATCATCGATAGGTTCCGAACGTAATCCTTCTCGTGTAAAGAGACCATACCAAGTCGAAGTTGTTTCTTGCTTGAATCCCCAGAGGAAGACATACGAACCCATGCAGGTTTTTGACGCGGCGAGAATTTCGTTTTCATAACGCTCTTTATAAGAGACTGCTTTCTCTGCGCTGGTCTGTTCGATGGGCGCACCCCAGCGTGTTTTTCCCACTTCCCAGTGACCGTTTGGTCCCCATTCGGTTATGAGGTATGGGCCTGTCCAGCCATAATTCGCCAGGTTTTTCTTTACGCCACTAATATCGCCGTAGGTATTGATGCAATAGATGTCAATTTCCGGTGCATCCTGCATGATGAGTTTTACTTCTGCCGGATCCAGGCCTGCGGTGACAGTTGATGTGGGGTGATTGGGATCCACTTCGTGAATCATTTTCGCTATGTCATTGACTGCTTTCCAAACATTGGTGTTGGTGTAAAACAGGTCCACTTCATTGCCAATTCCCCAGAGGAGCAGGGCAGGGTGGTCCTTGATTTCCATCACAATCTTTCGGAAATACTCGAGCTGCGCCTGCACTTTCGGCTTGTCATCGTAATCGAAGCCATGACGTTCATGCTGCAGCCATAGCCCCATCATGACTGTGAGTCCTAATGAATGCGCTTTATCCAGCATCTCCTTGGCGTTGTCGGTGCTCCAGGTGCGCACAGAATTTCCTCCGATGCGTGCGAGTTCATCCCATTGTTCACTGCCGCCACCGCCCTTGATGTAATACTCCTGACCACCGCGGTAAAGGCGATATTCTCCGCGGTCGTTGAGTTTAACTTCCACAGGGATGGCTTGCGAAAAGCACGCAGTGAATACGAGCGACAAGACAGCAACCGGAATCAGTTTACTGATGGTGTCAAATTTGGTCGATAGACGCACAGATTATCGTGATTTGAATGTGTTTAGGGTAGCAGTCAAAAGCACCTTGACTCGGGGTAAATAACGTCCAATTTCCCCGAAACAAAAAACTTTTTGTAAAACTAACAATATCTCTATATTCGTTTCCTAAAATACACCGAATGTTTAAAAATCTACTTTCTGTTTTGTTTGTTTTTGGGACTGTTTCAGCAACGCTGGCGTTTAACGTAACCTTCAGGGTTGACATGTCGCAACAATCCGGTTTTACTACTCCTGAAGTGAATGGTTCATTCAATGGCTGGTGCGGAAACTGTTTCCCTATGACCGATGTTGATGGCGACAATGTTTGGGAAGCTACCACCGATCTGGCGCCGGGTACTTATGAGTTCAAGTTCTCTGCAGACAACTGGGGAACACAGGAGAATTTGTTGGCCGGTAGCACCTGCACCGTAACAAACTTTGGTTTCACAAACCGCACGTTGGTAGTGGCCGAAGAAACTGTGTTGCCGATTGTATGTTGGGGAAGCTGCACAGATTGCGCTTCTACTCCGAACAATTACACCGTCGTTTTTCAAGTTGACATGAACGGACAGTCCGGGTTCACGACTCCGGAAGTCAATGGAACGTTCAATGGCTGGTGTGGAAACTGCACGCCAATGACCGATCCCGATGGAGATAATATTTGGTCGGTCGCTGTTACACTTCCTGAAGCAACGTATGAATACAAATTCAGCTACGATAACTGGACAGGTCAAGAGACGCTGGTGCCCGGTAGTTCCTGTACGGTCACTACAGACCAGTTTACCAATCGCACGCTGGTATTGGATGCAGACATGACTTTGGATGCGGTGTGTTGGTCAAGCTGCACGGCTTGCGGACAGAGTTCAGGGCCTTACAACATCACCTTTGCAGTGGATATGTCGCAAGTAGGTTTTACTTATGCCGTTCCTGAATTGAATGGCTCATTCAACAACTGGTGCGGGGCCTGCGCACCACTGGCTGATCCGGATGGAGATCAGATTTACACGATCACTATTCCGTTGAATCCGGGCACTTACGCATACAAGTTTTCATACGACAATTGGTCCGGTCAAGAGGAGTTGATTCCCGGTAGCCCTTGCACCTTAACAGAGTCAGGATTTACTAATCGCTCGCTGGAAGTAACGGATACTGCCGTTTTAACAAACGTATGTTGGGGCAGCTGCGAGGCTTGCATTGTTGGTGTTGAGGAAAGTTCTGCAACATCAGCGCGCGTATATCCAAACCCTGCCAATAGCCAACTCAATGTTGTATTGGCTTCTTCTGAGAATGCGACAGTAAGCGTGAAGGACATGACGGGCCGTGTGATGACCCAACAGGCTTCGGGTCGCTCAGCAATGCTGACGCTCGACGTGCAGCATTTGTCAGCCGGAACCTACATCGTTGAA
>JBKCDO010000069.1:0-2628 GCA_046304755.1 Flavobacteriales bacterium | reverse complement strand
CCCGTGTTTCATCCAGTAGCCATACCATTTGTCTTCACTGTTTTGGGGCTCGTATTTGCTGGGAATCTCGATACTCATAATCACGCAAAGTGCATTTTTTGCACGCGTCGCGAAAATAAGACGGATAGCGCTATGGCGTATGCGCGGCAGTTGGTTTCTCTTGGATGCGGTGCCATAGTTTGCTCAATGCCTCACGGAAGTCCTTGCCTTCCCATTGTGGCATGACTTGAATGGCACGCCATCCGTCGGCTGCAGGTTCTACGCGCCAGTGAAACACAAAGGCTTCGTGTGCATCTGTTTTGGAGAAATCAGTGCGACCCCATTTTGCCGTGAAAAAGTCGATATAATTATCTCGGGGTATCGCGAAATAGGCATCCTGGCCGAACCATTTGAGTGCGGCCATGGCTCTCTGATTCGGATGCTGATTGATAAGCTCCGTATTACGCGTATACGCAATCCAGTCCACCTTAGGGTCGGACTGAATCCAGGAGTATTCGCCGAAGTAAATCGAATCTTCTCCGATGGCAATTCCCGACCACAAGATGTTGTTGAACATGGTGGGGGTGGTCTTGAGCTCGCTGTAAACAATGCCGGATTCCTTCAGTTGAGCAGTGAAATGCCGATGCACGCTGTATTTATTCACCAGTGTGAACGCCATGTAAAGTGCCGCATAACTGCAGCCAACGAAAAGCCATAGTCTGCGCATGGAATGGTCTCTTCTGATAAATAAACAAACGATGAGCATGGCCATGAAGGGCAGGGTCCACAATGGATCAACGACTGTTATATTGTTGAAGCCAACGAGGTAATCAGTGAAGGGCAACAAGAGCTGAGTTCCGTATGTCGTGCAACAATCCAATAGCGCATGCGTGAACAAACCCAGGAACCAGAACATATACCAGCGATTAAACGAAATGTCCGATTTACTTCTGCGCTTGCTGACCCATGCTAATGGCCAGGATAGTAGCAGATGAATCAACACCGCATGCGAGTAGCCGCGGTGAATTTTTAGTTTCGTGATTTCGTCGGTAAAGAGTGGACTGAGCAATACGTCCAAGTCAGGAATTGTTCCCGCGATTGCGCCCAGCAGTTGTGCTCTGTTGCCGAGTTTCTTGCCCAACATGATTTCTCCAACTGCGGCACCTAAAACAATTTGACTCAATGAATCCACGCGGCGAAGTAACAACAGAACCTTATTCAAGTTCGCGTGTTGACAAGAATTCGTGTTTGGAACACGAAATCCACAGGGAGTATCAACATTCTGTTTACATTCGATAAAAACTTAACCAACATGCAAAAACCTTACGTGTTAATCATGTCCCTGCTTGTGCTTTTTTCAGCAGGATGTCAACGTCAACAGCAGCAACAACTCGTTGATGAAGCCCAAGGTCTCAATGGAAAACTGGTCGAACGTGAAATAGCCGTAGCCGTTCCTCAAGGAGATCCTTATAGCAAGTCGAAAGTGGATGAATACACCAAAGAAATGTACATCGCTAACGGGGATTTTCGTTGGGAACAAGCTGATTTTAAAATGCTCTGGAGTGCCATCCAATATGGAGATCAGAGTGTGGCAATTGGGTATCAGCCGGCGGATTATGTGGGTATCGAGAACACCATTCATCAATTGAAAATTGGTCAAGGCGTGTGGAAGGAAGTACATGATGCATTGCTGAACTTTATCGCTTCAGAATTAGCCAAACAAGGATTGTCTTCCGATTTGCGCGCCATACTCGTTGAAGATGATGCCACACTTCCGATAATCACGCTCAAGCTGACCGACAGACATGCACTTACAGCCTTGCGCAACCTCAAGAATGTTCGTTATATCGAGCCACTTGACTATACGCATGCCGATGTGTTATCGGAAGATCGCTCTACATCGGGCTGCTCGGCCAGCACATATGCGCTAAATGCGGCTGATTACACCACCACAACACCGAATGCTATTCTTCCCTGGAATTTTGGATTGATGAATATCCCAAGCGCTTGGTCAACAACACAAGGGCAGGGAATTACTATCGGTGTGATTGATGCGGGTATTCAATCCTCGCAAAGTTTATTGGGAGCGGATTTTAACAATGGCGATAGCAATGTGGGCCGCGCAATTACAACGGATTACACTTTTGGAAGCTCGGCATATTCATCTTGCTCACATGGCACCGCGATGAGCGGACTTGCTGCAGGTCCACGAAACGCACTGGGTGCGACAACCGGTGTAGCTTACAAGTCTAACCTGCATTTCATTCGTGGTTGTGAGGACGTTGTCCTTGATCGTTCGGTTGAGCGCACGGGCGTGAAGAATGCCTTGGTTAAAATGGGTAATCGCACCGATGTGAAAGTGATCAGCATGTCTATCGGCAATCCATTTTACAGCAGTGTGCTTGAAGACGGCGTGAATTACGCCTGGGGCATGGGTAAAATGATGATGGCTGCAGCGGGTACATCGTTTAGCTGGACATCTTGGTGGGGCGTGGTTTGTCCGGCTTCATTGTCGCGTTGCGTAGCAATCACCGGGGTGAAGGAAAACTTTGGTACTTGCGCGTCTTGCCATGACGGTTCTCAAGTGGATTTCACCATGACGATGGAACGCAGCACCAACAGCTCTCGCAATACACTTTCGCTCAATAC
>JBKCDO010000068.1:0-5548 GCA_046304755.1 Flavobacteriales bacterium | reverse complement strand
TGTGCGCATTGCGCGTACTTACGCCGCGAACTTCACGAGTGCTGATGACTCCTACACGCAAACCTGCACCGTAGTGCACCGTGTAGCCGACTTCGAAGCACCCGTTTTTGTAGGTGCTCCGAGCAATGCAACATACGAGTGCATCGATGAAGTGCCTTCTCCATCGGCATTGTCGGCTCAAGATGCGTGCGGTGGCGCTGTTGAAGTGACACTCTTCGAGAACTCCTCCTCCATCAACGATACGCTGGTGTGCAACAACATCACAACGCCCAATGCCGTCGGTCCGGACTATGCGCTTTGGTTGAATGGTATTAACGGCGTAGGCCTTCCAACTCGCTATGCATGGTCAGGGTCACCGTCGCTGGTGTTCAGTGCCAACGGTGAGGCACGTTTGGTTGGAGATGTCTACGCAACGAATGGATCCGGTTACGGTTGGCATGTGGATATTACCCTCGCCGATGGCGAAAATTGGTCTGAATGGAGTGCCAATGGAGGTATGCCGCACCTGCCTCCGGCGGGAAATCTTCATTTTCAGTGGTCCTACTATAAACTCGTTCCGGTTATCTCCCGATTGGAGGGACTTGGTGCAATAGCCGGAAGCCAGCTGATTTTGAGTCACCAGCCTTTGGACTATTCCTACGGTTTCCAATTCGGTTACGGTGCTAATAGCAAGAACATGAATAGTGGTGGTAGTGGATGGTTCTTCTATGCGGGTAATGTAAACCGTCAGTCTATCAATGGGCACGGTGACGTATTCCTCGAAATGGGCTGCGAAAACCCAAACCACCCGAATGTATTGTGCAGTCAAACCATCGAGCACCGTTGGGCTGCTGTGGACAACTGCGGCAATGCGGCATACCACACACAGATGATTACCATTGAAGACACCACAGCACCTGTGTTTACCAACTGCCCTGCGAACGTGACGGTTCAGTGCGCTGCAGATGAGCCTGCCATGATTGATTCGAGCACACTTGTAGCTACCGATAATTGCGATGGTCCGGTAACCGTGACTTTCTTCTCTTCCGATACAACAGGAACCATTCCTTGTAACTATACTATTACTCACACTTACGAAGCATCAGACGTTTGCGACAACCGCAGCAGCTGCTCTTACTCAGTAACCGTGCACGATGATGTAGCTCCTGTAATTGCTACTCCCTTTGATTACACCGTAGAATGCATCGAAGACGTGTTCTTTGAGGCAGCTACAGCTTCAGACAAGTGCTCAGGCAGCGTGAACGTTGCTGAGATGGTTGATACGGCTGCTATTGGTTGCGTTATTACGTACACCCGCACATTCTATGCCATGGACGATTGTGGTAATGAATCTTCTTCAACACAAACAATTATTGTGCGTGATTCGACTAACCCCATTTTGGAAGTACCTGCTGATGAGGATTACCAATGCAACGAAGATGTTGTTTTTGCTCCGGCCTTTGCCTGGGATAACTGCACGGATAACTTGACCATAATTGAGAGTGTTGACACATTAAATTACGGTATTGACTGTGATTACACCTATATCCGCACATTCAGTGTAACGGATGACTGCGGAAATACGACAATTGCTGTTCAAACGATCCAAGTGAAGGATACTGTCAATCCTAACTTCAGCAATCTCGCCGGTCCCTACTACGTCGAGTGTGACCAAGTGTACTCACCTGAGTGGACCAATCCTGCGGCTACAGATAACTGCGACGATCAATTGACCTATACTTACGAAGATGAACTGCGTTCGGGTGGCTGTTTAGGGACTATCAACAGAACCGTAACGATCACGGATGATTGTGGAAATTCTACCCGGCAGCGATTCATGATTTATATCGTAGACACGACAGCTCCCGTAATTATTTCAGTCCCCGCAGATATGACCATCGAATGCAGCGACGGCCCCATCGCGCCAAACATTGCTGATGTTGTGGCCGTAGATAATTGCGGCGACCCATCGGGTCAAACCGCCTATTCGGTGTATACCGACGGTGGCAACAATAATGTGGCGATCAGTGTTGAGATTGACACTATTGCAGGTCCTTGCCAAGGCAGCTATACCATCACCTGGACATGGACAGCCACCGACTATTGCGAGAACCAATCTACCGCGGTAACGACAATTACGGTGCAGGATACAACTGCACCTGAGTTTATTGCTGTACCGCAAAATGTCACCATTGACTGCAGTCAAGAATTGCCAACAGTAGATGTTGTCATCGCAACTGATAACTGCACCAGCACTCCGATTGTGGCGATTGCTTCTGATGTAAATGTTCCGGGTAACTGCGCAAACAGCTACACCGTTGAGCGGACTTACGTAGCTACTGACGATTGCGGTAATAGCGCTGCGTTTGTTCAGTATATCTATGTGCAAGATCAGTTAGATCCGATTTTCAATGCAGAGAATGAGTCGGTATATTTCTACCCTGTTGGTGCATCCATTCCGGTAATTCAGCCAAGCGCTGTCGATAACTGCGATCCTGTTTTGGATTTCAGTTATGTGGATGCGGCTTTCGGCCAAAACTGCAACCAAGGAATTACGCGCACCTGGACGGCCGCGGACGATTGCGGAAGAACTTCCACTTTTGTTCAGATCATCTCTATAGCAGATACTGAAGCACCGCAGATCTTCGGAAATCTTGAAATCTCTCGTCCTTGCTCTGACTGGGGTATGTTGGATCCAAGTATCTACGCTACCGACAACCAGAGCAACAACGTTCAAGTGGTTATCCTTTCAGACGAATTTGTAACCGGCAGTTGCGCAGGCACAGTGATTCGTACCCTTGTGGCTACAGATGATTGCGGTAATTCAAGCACCTTTGAACAAGTCATCACGCTCATAGACGCCATCGCGCCTGTTGCTATCAACGAGCCTGTAACCATTACCGTTGAGTGCAGCGACGAAATTCCTGCTTACCAGCCGTCGTGGAGTGATAACTGTTCCGGCACTTGGACCGAGAGCATGACTTCTGAGCCGCTTGGTTTCGGTTGCAGTTTCCAAATTATCGAAACCTATTCCGCCACAGACCCTTGCGGTAATACAGGTTACACTACGCGCACCATCAACATCGTTGATATATCCGCTCCACAGTTGCAAGATGTTCCTGCGAGCATGACTATTGATTGTAATGATGAAATCCCTGCTGTAGCTTCGGTTTATGCGACAGATAACTGTGATACCAATGTGAACATCACCGTTCAGGAAAGCACTTTTCCCGGCAACTGTCCTCAGAACTACTCGATTGAGCGTATGTATATCGCCACCGACTGGTGCGGTAATGCGGATACAGCGATGCAGATTATCAATATTCAGGATACTACTGCACCCATTTTCTATTCGGAAAATGAATCCAACTTCACCTATACGTGTACTGAAGTGGCTGTCGATCAACCTGTTCCTGTCGTAACTCCTTTAGTAGTGGAAGATTGCGGTGCATTCACCTTGACCTATAGCGATCATGTAAGCGGAAGCACTTGCAACCGTGTAATTGAGCGCACCTGGGTGGCCGCCGACAACTGCGGTAATGCATCAACATTTGTCCAGATCATTACCGTTGCTGATTATGACGGCCCTGTCTTTAGCGGCTCAAACAACGTCTCAGCTCCATGTGATAACTACGGTGGCATCATCAACGTTACCGCGACTGACAACTGTTCAGGTGTAGTTGAAGTTGTAATCGCCGGTGAAAGCATCAGCGGTAGCGGTTGCTCACGTGTTGTAACCCGCACCTACAGCGCTACCGACGATTGTGGTAACACCTCAACGTTTGTTCAGACCATCCAGTTGACCGATGACATCGCACCTGTTGTGACGAATCCTCCGGTGGCTGTGACTCGTGATTGTAACCAGCCTATCCCCTCTTACACTCCACAATGGACAGACAACTGTGATGCCTCGCTCACATTGACTTCGACGACATTCGCAATTCCGATTAACTGTGCAACGCAAATTACGAATCGCTACACTGCGACGGATGATTGCGGTAATTCTACTTCAGTAGATTACATTATCACTTTGGTGGATTTGACTGCTCCTACTGCGTCTAACATAACTCCAAACTTCACGGCTGAGTGCTCTCAGTTTGATGGTGTAGAAAGCGTGGCAGATCCTGTCTTCATCGACAATTGCGGAAGCCCAATCACGGTGACAGAAAGCTCTACTGAAGTAGCTTCAGGATGTGATCGCATCATCACCATCACTTGGACTGCTGCAGACCAATGTGGAAACGTTGGCACTGTAAGCACCGTTGTAACGCTTGTTGACAGCAGCAACCCAACCTTCACTTTTGTACCAGCGGGCGGCACATTCAGCTGCGAACAGGGCATCGAATTCGGTCAGGCAACTGCAACAGATGCTTGTAATGATGTGACGGTAACGTCAACGGATGCGACTACACCAGGAGTTTGCGAAAATGCATACACTATTGTGCGCACTTGGACGGCTACAGACGCATGCGGAAATAGCTCAAATGCTTCTTCAACTTACACTGTAATTGACGAAACTGCACCATACTTCTTGTCAATACCTGAAGACATGTACATTGATTGTAGCGATACAGAGTTACCACCATCATTTGCATTAGTCGCAGACAATTGTGATGGGTCCGTTGTGGTTACTTATACCGATGCTCTAACATCCGTTACAACTTGTGATCGTGAATACCTGCGCACATTTACGGCAATTGACGATTGCGGTAACACTGCAACTGCAACACAGGTAATTCTCACAAGAGACAGCGCTGAGCCGATATTTATTGGCCCCGATATTATTAACATTGCATGTTCAGATTTCACCTCAAATGGAATTTATGTTACCGTAATTGATAACTGCGCTGAAGTTTCAGCCACTGTAATATATGATGAAGAATTGTCAAGCAACAATTGCAGAACAGTTCAACGCCACTATTCGGCGATCGATAATTGTTTTAATCAGGCCTACTTCACTCAAATCATTCATATCATTGATGAGGAAGCTCCTGTTGCCAGCGAAGTTGCTCCTACTGTTCAATACAGCTGCAACCAGACATGGGAACCTGCAACTGTGACCTTCACAGACAACTGTGATCAGAACTTGTTAGTTACACCGAATGTTCAGGTTACGAGCTTGGCTTGCACTGTTATCCATGCTTACAGCTGGACTGCAACTGATGCCTGTGGTAACTCTACCACCGTTAGTCAGACAGTAACTATCGTGGATGATATCGCTCCGGTAATTGCTGATGCATCTAGCGAGCAAACTGTTGCATGCGGCACAGTTGTGGAATTTGCTACTCCAACGGCTACTGACCAATGTGCAGGTGATGTGCCTGTAACGGTTGCCTTAGAAAACGTTGGTGACGATTGCTACCGCACGATCACGACTACTTTCCGCGCGGAAGATGGATGTGGTAATAGCTCGGAGGTTTTTCACATCGTTCACTACGTTGACGAAGCCGGTCCGGTTTGGTCTGCAGGTAATCAGGTGAACTTCACTTACGAGTGTGGAACTACGCCTGCTATCGTTGAGCCAATTGCAACGGATAACTGCAACAGCATTACCTACAGCCATGTTGAT